>JBFHGV010000051.1:0-10351 GCA_041582955.1 Arenibacter sp. | reverse complement strand
CTGAATTCCGTTAAATGCCGTATTTAGAATGGTTGGGGAATTGCGTTTCATCAAGGGAATGGAATTGGGCTCATTAAACATCCTACCACTACCCAATCCGCGACCATTGCTCCCAATGGATAGATCCAAGAACTCTGCATATCCCGTACTGGGATGGTGACAACTGGCACAGGCAATATCCTTACCCCCAGAAAGTATGGGATCGTAAAACAAGAGCTTCCCCAAAAGTTCCTTTTCCGGTGTATTGGGGTTATCACTAGGATATTTAATCTGTTGGGGCAATGCCGAAACCTTGGCTACTTTTTTAGCTGTTTTGGTTTCCCTGTCTTTTTCCTTTGCCGAATTGGCACAGCCCATAAATAATGTAGTCGCTATTACTATACATATTACCCACCAAGTACTACGTATGGACATATCTTTGTTCCTAAAACCTAAATTTAGGGAAACTCATCACAGATCCAAAACTTTTATCTGATTTCTGGAAAGGGCTATCTTTCCCTCATTTTCTATTTTCTTCAGTAGTCGGGATATCACCACTCGCGAAGTGTGTAGATCATAGGCAATTTCCTGATGGGTAACGTAGATTACATCGTCATGGGTAACTTTTGCCTTATCCTGAAGGTGTTTTAAGAGCCTTTCATCCATTCGTAAAAAAGCTAAGGTATCTATAGTCTCCATCAGCTCCATCATTCTGGCATGGTAGCTATCCAGTATAAAACGCTGCCAAGTCTTGTATTGGCCCATCCATGTTTCCAGATAGCTAACGGGTATCATCAGTAATTCGGTATCCGTTTCGGCCACCGCCCTTATTCCGCTTTTTTTATCGCCCATACAGCAGCTAAAAGTCATGGCACAGGTATCCCCTTTCTCCACAAAATACAAAAGTAATTCATTGCCCTCCTCGTCTTCTCGCAATACTTTAACAGCTCCGTTGAGCAGTAAGGGCATAGATTTAATGGTTTCACCAATTTGCATAAGCGTTTGCCCCTGTTGTACTTTTTTTAGCACCCCTACTTTCTTGATTTCCTCCAATAGTTCTGGCTCAAAAAGATATCCATAATGGTGCTGTAATGCCTCTGCTGTGGTCATGGTTTCGATTTAATTTGTTGGGGTTATAATAACCGAAAAATATTTATCGGCCTGTTTCAAGGACTGAAATCCGCTATGCAACTGTGTTTGGCCAACGGTATAGGGGTAAAAGCTAATAGGTTCTATACACAACATATTGGTTACCTCCGTCCAAAGCATAAAACTCCCAAAACCTTCTGTTTTTATTGTTAATTCACCACCGTCCGATAAGGTTATGGTGTTACAATTTAAAACCGGTAGTGCCCTATGGCCCACATCCAATACCTCTTGCAATGATATTGTTCTTTCTGGGGTAACAATACTTACGTTATTGGTATGCAACTTAAAGGCGGGGTGATATCCCAACATAAACGGCATACCTTCATCCCCAGAAACTTTAAAGGTAATATGTAAGCCATTATCCAAAAGTTCATACCGCTTTTCAAAAATAAAATCATAGGGCCAGGATAAATATTGCTCAGTGGATTTTGCTGGGTATTTGGCGTTCTTTACCAGCGTACTCTTTTTGTAGGATTTGGTAAAAATTGCCGTGTTATTGGTCTGGGAGATAAGTTTGTATTCCATTTCCCGTAAAAGCCCATGCTGATCCTGAATGGCCTCTCCCTTAGGGGTGCTCACCCTAAAATTGGCCTCATTGGTGGGACCAATTACAGGAAACATTTCGGTATCCGAACTACGCCAGCCAGGACTGCCTTTTTGGTGTATATATTCATAACCGTTAACCTCATATCCTACCAATTCTCCGGCATCTATTTTAACTGTTTGATCTTTTTCTGTTAGCGTAACCATTTAAAATAATATTAAACTGTTTGTTTATGTACAAGTATTCTTGCTCTATTCGAACTGAATGGCCTTTACTGGAGAAATTTTGGTGATTATATACGAAGGCAGCAAAAGCATCAATAAACATAAAAATAGTACTCCAATATTTAGCAGTAATATTGTAAATAAATCAATATGCACTGGAATATAATCTATATAATATTCCTGTGGATTAGGAAATTTAAACATACGGAATTTATATTGTAAGCCTATAATCCCCAATCCAATAATATTGCCCAAAAGCAGGCCTATCCCTATTAGATAGGTAGCATTGTATAAAAAAATCTTGCGTATACTCCAGTTGGAAGACCCCAAGGCCTTTAGGATACCTATCATCTGTGTACGCTCCAGAATCAATACCAATAGGGCCGTAATCATGTTGATTCCCCCAACGATAACCATGATACCTATAATCAGCGCTATATTAAAATCGAACAGCCCCAGCCATTCAAATATTCGATAGTATTTGTCCCTTATAGTCTGTGTATCCAAATTGGAAAGGGTTTTTCCGTATACCTCTTTGGCTATATTGTCCATTTCTTCAAAATTATCGACAAAAATCTCAAAGTTCCCCACTTCATCGTCCTTCCATTTGTTCATATGCCGAATATGGCGAATATCTATAAAAATATAAGAGCCATCAAGTTCTTCAAAACCACTGTCATATATTCCGGTAATGGTAAATTTTCGCTGATTGGGTATCTTGGATTCGTCGTCTTCCTTAAAAAAAATAGCTACAAAGCTGTCCCCTGTTTTTAGTTTTAGGCGATTGGCCAGCACTTGAGAAATCAGGGTCTGGCTATTTACCTCTCCCTCAAAGTCTGGCAGGGCCCCATCCACTAGGAATTCTTTAAAAACCTCCCAATTATAATCTGCCCCCACACCTTTTGCTATAATACCCTCAAAAGTTTCCTCTGTCCTGATGATACCTGCTTTGGTGGCCACGGCCTGTATATGTTCTATACCTTCTACCGATTTAAATTCCGGATAAAACTCCTGCTCAAGGGACACAGGAACCATAGAGACATCGGAATTATTATTATCGTAATTGTATATTTGGATATGCCCATTGAACGCCGCTATTTTCTCCCTAATTTTATACTTTAGCCCTACCCCTGTGGCAATTGCCACCAACATCATAAGAACACCCAATGCAATTGCGGCTATCGCTATTTTTATAATTGGTGCAGATATACTAATTTTATGCTCCTTACCAGTAACAAGGCGCTTTGCAATAAAAAATTCTAAATTCAATTTATGGCAGTTTTTTCCGTTCTCAAAAATACAGTTTTATTATTGTTTTTGACACTTTCTTCCTGTGGAAACCAGGGCAAAACAAATAATAAAGGGCATGAACCCGCTCTAAAAGAAAATATCAATGCCGTAAATATGCCCATAGTGGTGGCTGCCAACCGTACCCAGGAATACCTACCCCTGCTTCAGGGAAAAAAAGTAGGGGTAGTGGCCAACCAGACCAGTGTCATTTTCAAGGATACCGATCCGCTTAGTTACACCCATATTGTGGATTCCTTACTGGCCAGGCAGATTGAGGTAAAAAAAGTATTTGCCCCAGAACACGGCTTCCGAGGGGAGGCAGATGCCGGGGAAAAAGTGACCGACGGCAAAGACGACAGAACCGGACTGCCCATTATCTCCCTGTATGGAAAAAACCGCAAGCCCTCACAAGAGCAATTAAAGGATATTGATATTGTCCTTTTTGATATACAAGATGTTGGGGTACGTTTTTACACCTATATCGCCACCATGCAATTGGTAATGGAGGCCTGTGCTGCAGAAGACATTCCTGTGGTAGTTCTGGACAGGCCCAACCCTAACGGACATTACGTTGATGGCCCAAGTATGGAAACAGAACATAGGGGGTTTTTAGGTATGACCAATATTCCTTTGGTCTACGGAATGACCATAGGAGAGTACGCCCATATGATCAACAAAGAAGGGTGGTTGGAAAATAAATTGGAAGCCAATCTTACCGTAGTACCCATGGAACATTACAATCGTCACAAAGACTACATATTGCCCATACGGCCATCGCCCAATTTACCAAACAATACCGCTATTTACCTATACCCTAGCTTGGGCCTATTTGAAGGGACCAATATCAATGCGGGCCGGGGAACCGAGTTTCAGTTCCAAAGGTACGGCGCTCCATTTCTAGATAGCACCCAATACAATTTTCATTACACTCCCAGCCCTAATTTCGGTTCCAAATCGCCCAAGCACAATGGGGAAGTGTGTTATGGAAAAGATCTTTCGCAAACTACAAAAATGAACGGCGTGGATCTTAATTATATTTTGGATGCCTATAGGAATACCAAAGACAAAAGTCTCTTTTTTAAAACAAGCGGATTTACCAGACATGCTGGGACTGCGGCTCTACAAAAACAAATAGAAGACGGACTGTCACAGGAGGAGATAAAAAAGACCTGGCTAGACGATATTAATAGTTTTAAGAAGATTAGGGCCAAATATCTTATTTACGATTAAAGCGGGGTATAAATCCATGGCAACACCCCATTACTGTAGTTAAGGAGGTTGACAATAAAAGGTCCATCATCCCCATATCGGGATAACGGCACTGTATTATCTATTGGCCAATAGTTTTTTCATTTCTTCTACAATATTAAACGCAGCTGGACAAATGGCTACATTTTTTAGGGTAAGCTGACTTATTTGATGAAACTTTTTCCTATCGGTATGCGGAAACTCACTACAGGCTTTAGGGCGTACATCGTAAATAGCACAATAATTATCTGCTCCCAAAAAGGTACAAGGGAGCTCCTGCAACACATAATCATTCTCCTCGTCCAATCGCAGATATTGATCAATGAATTTTTGGGGCTTCATCCTAAAATGCTTGGCTATACGCTCTATATCGTTATTGGTAAAGAGTGGACCGGTAGTCTTACAGCAGTTGGCACAGTCCAAACAATTGGTCCGCCTAAATTCGGCCTCATGCAGGTCTCGCATCACATAATCCAAATCCTTTGGTGGCCTTTTGCGCAGTTTGGCAAAAAATTTCTTATTCTCCTTATTCTTCTCCTGGGCCAACCTGGGAAGTTGCTGAATTAGCTTATCCATTATACAATAAACTTTTAAAAGTTGGTTAAAAGTCCCACATTTGCATTGAAAATACAAATTTAAATGGCTCAGGACATATTTGGCAAGGCTATATTGGACTACCAGTCTGGTAATTATTCCGAAGATATTACAACCTATTCCTCATTGGACGAAGAAGACCGTATTCCCCTGCCCTATTTGTTCAGGGACTATAACAAAATGCCCGCTTTGGAACAAAAGGCCCTTAAACTATGCAAGGGCAGCGTTCTGGATATAGGGTGCGGTGCAGGGAGCCACAGTCTCTATTTGCAGAAAAAGGGGATCACCGTAACCGCATTGGACCATTCTCCCGGGGCCATAGAAACCTGTAAACAACGAGGAGTAAAACAAAGGGTCCTTAGCGGAATCCTGGATTTTCAGGATCAAAAATTTGATACCCTGTTAATGCTGATGAACGGAATTGGCATAGTAGGAAAACTTAACAATATAGATAGCTTTTTTACCCATTTAAAAACCCTTTTGCGTCCTAACGGACAAATTATTTTGGATTCCAGTGATATTATTTACATGTATGATGAGGACGAAGACGGGGGCTACTGGATTCCAGACAACCAAAAATATTATGGAGAGGTTGTTTTTGAAATGGAATACAAGGGAGAAAAAAGTGAGTCCCTAATGTGGTTATATATCGATTTTAACACTTTACAGCGGGCGGCAAATGCAAATAACCTATCTTGTGAACTGGTAGGCAGTGGAGAGCACTACGACTACCTTGCCAGACTCACCGTCATAAAGTAATACTTGCAGGTATTTATCGTTAGTATTATAAGGACCCTGTTTCTGAACTTAAATGAAGAAAAAATGAAGAAGTTATCTTTTGTGCTGTTATTTACCCTCGCCCTATTCCTTGGCTGTTCTAAAGAGAATAGCGATGATAGCATACAGACCGTAAACAGGAGTGCGAACCTAAAAGGCCCAGGGGATTCGGCAAATGATATACTCTCGGATAGCAAATTTAAAAACTTGCTTATCGAAATTGCATATGTCAGCGGTTATGCGCCAACGGAAACGGCTATTTCCAATTTTGTAGCGCAGCTGGACGAACGAATCCACAAAGATGATATCAGTTTGGTGTACAAAGAACTGCCTTCTCCGAAAAAAGACAGCCTTGCTATTTCGGAAATATCCGATCTGGAGAAAGAGAACAGGACCGTATACAATGACGGGGATACTTTGGGATTGTACATCTATTTCACCGATGCCGCTTCTGAGGATGACGATCCCGAGGAAGATTTGGTAACTCTTGGCGCCGTATACCGCAATACTTCCATGGTTATCTACGAGGCTACCATTAGAAAATTGGCCTCACGAAGCAGCATAATCAACAATAGCACAGTAGAAACGGCCACCCTTAATCACGAAGCAGGGCATCTTTTTGGTTTGGTAGACCTAGGCACCACACCTGTAAACGACCATCAAGACCCCGATGCCAAAAGCCACTGCAACGAACAAAATTGTCTGATGCGGGCAGAACTTCAATTTGGATGGGGAATGGCAAAAATGCTCACCTCCAAAAATGGGGCAACTCCAAACTTTGGCGTGGAATGTATCAGGGACCTACAATCTAACGGAGGAAAATAACGCTACGGTAGTAAAAATAGGCAGCAGAAGTATTCTGCACTCCTGGTTTGGACGGTAAAGAAATTTAAAAATAGTGGGCTTGTGCAAGGTCAGGATTTCTTTTTTTGATTAATTTTCCAAAAAAAATAATTCGCACGTAACATGAAAAAAATTATTACTACCAAAAATGCACCAGCACCAATAGGCCCGTACAATCAGGCCGTTCTTAGCGGAAATACATTATATATTTCCGGTCAAATCCCAATAGACCCAGAAAGCGGTGAACTGATATCCGGGGACATCAAAAAGGAAACCAAGCAATCCCTTGAAAATTTAAAAGCCATTCTTACCGAGGCAGGAATGACTTTTGACAATGTTGTAAAATCTTCGATATTTGTAAAGGACATGCATCAATTTTCTCAAATTAACGAGGTATATGCCTCTTATTTTGATGCGGATACCGCTCCTGCCCGGGAAACTGTTGAAGTGGCCAACCTTCCAAAATTCGTTAATGTTGAAATCTCTATGATCGCCGTTAAATAGTTGCCCTATGAAACTCCACCAACCCCTCTATGGGCCTTTGTCTAATAACCCCTAGTACCAGGTCGTTTCTTTCAATAACCGCGGTTAGTTCTTCACGCAAGTAATAGGCAATACTTCCTACAAAACTAACAGGGACTTTTGTAGCAAGCTCAAACTGCATTATGTAATTGTTTACAAACTGTTGAAAGCCTTTGTCTATAACACCTCTACAATAGGGATGGTCTTTATTTTCCACAATAAATCTGGCAAAAGTGGCCAAATAGGTATTGGGGTTGGGTTGTTTGTATAAATTCTCCTTGATTACATCGGCATCCAAATTGTATTCTTTGGCAAATTTGGTAGCCAAATCCATAGGGATCTTATTAAAGTAATAATCCCTAATCAATTTACGGCCAAAAAAGTTACCACTGCCGTCATCCATAGGAATATAGCCCAAGGAAGTAACCTTTTGATGTAATGTCTCCCCATCATAATAACTACAATTGGAGCCAGTTCCCAAGATACATACAATGCCGTGCTGACCAAGTTTGGTAGTAGCGAATATTGCAGCATAGGTATCTTCCTTTACCTCTGCTTCAGCGTTTGGAAAAAAATCGTTAAAGATTTCAGTCAAGAACTTCTTCATCCTATCGGTACCACAACCTGCACCGTAAAAATACAAATGGGTAACCTGCTCCCTATTCTTGGAGAGTTCAAAATTATTGGCCAAACGATCTTCAATGACCGGACGCGTTAAGACTTCTGGACTTAATCCCAGGGTCTGGGTCATAAACAACTCATTACCTTTTTCATCCAAGGCAATCCAATCTGATTTCGTTGCTCCACTATCTACAATCAATATCATATAACAAGTGTATTAAAAAAGAATCCTGAAAATAAGCAAAAAATCACTCATTTTCAGGATTCATAAAATTATTACCAATAAGATTATAAATTATTTACGTATTGAGCCAAGTCAACCAATTTATTGGAATATCCAGCCTCATTATCGTACCAAGAAACCACCTTAAAGAATTTAGAATTTAATTCGATTCCTGCACCGGCATCAAAAATACTGGTTCTTGCATCTCCAATAAAGTCTTGGGAAACAACGGCCTCATCGGTATATCCTAAAATCCCTTTTAAATCTCCGTCAGCAGCAGCTTTGAAGGCTTTTTTGATTTCTTCATAAGAAGTCTCTTTTTCCAATCGAACAGTAAGATCCACTACAGAAACATCTGCTGTAGGCACCCTGAATGCCATCCCTGTCAATTTCCCTTGCAATGAAGGAATTACCTTGGTAACCGCCTTGGCAGCTCCTGTGGAAGCAGGAATAATATTCAACAAAGCACTTCTACCACCTCTCCAATCTTTTCTGGAAGGACCATCAACGGTCATTTGTGTAGCCGTTGTGGCGTGAACGGTAGTCATCAACGCCTCTTCAATACCAAAGTTATCGTTCAATACCTTGGCCAATGGAGCCAAACAGTTGGTAGTACAAGATGCATTGGATACTATATTATCGGAAGCTTTAACCTCTTTGTGATTAACTCCCATTACAAACATTGGAGCGTTGCTGGATGGAGCGGAAATAACCACTTTTTTAGCACCACCATCAATATGTGACTGAGCCATTTCCAAAGTTGTAAAGATACCGGTACACTCGGCAACAACATCGGCACCAACCTCGTCCCACTTCAAATTTTTAGGATCTCTCTCAGCTGTAATACGTACGGTTTTACCGTTTACTACCAAGTTACCATCTTTTACTTCAATGGTACCGTTGAATTTACCATGAACAGAATCATATTCCAACAAATAAGCTAGATGCTCTACATCCAACAAATCGTTAATGGCAACTACATCTACATCCTCTCGTTGAACTGTAGACCTGAAAACCATTCTACCAATTCTACCGAAACCGTTAATCCCTATTTTTAAGTTTGACATTTCTTTTGTTTTTAATGTTTAAAATTACGTTGTCATGATATCGGAAACCCGCATAAGCTCCTTATCAATTTTTGTATGTCCTTTTATCGCCTTATTGATCGGTGTCAAGGTTATGGTATTATCCTGTATACCAACCATCAGGTTTGTTTTCCCTTCCAACAAGGCCTCTACTGCCTTCACGCCCATTCTACTGGCCAGAACCCGGTCAAAGCAAGATGGTGCCCCACCTCTTTGCATATGCCCCAATACCGACACACGCACATCATAAATGGGCAGGTGTTCTTCTACATATTCCTTAAGCTCAAAAACATTTTTACCAGTTTTATCCCCCTCGGCCACTACTACTATACTGGACGATTTTCCAGATTCCTTACTGCGTTTTAAGGACTCCAATAATCTTTCCAGTCCTAGGTTTTCCTCCGGAATAAGTATCTCTTCCGCCCCAGCACCTACACCTGCATTCAAAGCTATGTGGCCCACATCACGGCCCATAACCTCAACGAAAAACAAGCGGTTGTGGGAACTGGCGGTATCCCTAATCTTATCTATGCATTCCACTGCCGTATTCAGCGCTGTATCAAATCCCAAAGTATAGGTAGTTCCAAAGATATCATTATCAATAGTCCCCGGAATCCCTATTACCGGAAAGTCGAATTCCTTATTAAAGGCCAGTGCCCCGGTAAAACTACCGTCGCCACCAATAACCACAAAGGCATCGATCCCGGCCGACTTCAACTGGTTATATGCCAATTGACGGCCTTCCTTGGTCTTAAACGGCATACAACGTGCCGATTTAAGGATTGTACCTCCCTTGTTAATAATATTGTTAACGCTACGTGCGTCCATTACCTTAAAATCACCTTCGATCATGCCTTCATATCCTCTATAGATACCAACACATTCAACCCCTAAGTAGGCACATGTCCGCACTACCGCTCTAATCGCAGCATTCATCCCAGGTGAATCCCCTCCTGATGTAAAAACACCAATCTTTTTTATTGTTGAAGCCATTAATTTTTTTGAAAAAGCAAAACTAGCAAACTTTATCCAATTAATCCCCCACTTTAGCTTTAATTTGAGAATAGGGGAACCACTAAAACGTTTTCGTTCAAAATTTTGTTGAAAAATGTTAAATACATAAACATTTATTAACACCAAAGGAGCTAAAAAAAACCAAAAATGAGGATAAAAAACTTCGTAAAACCGCTATTGATTCCTTCCCAATATTTTACGCAAGAGCTGCTTAAAACTATTAAAATCCACTTGATAG
>JBFHGV010000050.1:0-10528 GCA_041582955.1 Arenibacter sp. | reverse complement strand
GTTATGACCAAGCCCAAGGCTAATTCCGGTATTTATATCCATACACGATATCAGGAAGCCAGTTGGCCCGTACATGGTTATGAGGTGCAGGTGAACAATTCCCAGGGCGATTGGAAACGTACGGGAAGCCTCTATGATGTGCTTAATGTTATGGAGACCTATGTAGGGGACAATGAATGGTATACCGAGTATATAAAAGTTGAAGGCAAGAGAATTATTGTAAAAATAAATGATATTGTGGTGGTAGACTATACCGAACCGGAAAACCCCAAACGAGAAGGGGAACGGGTACACCGAATATTAAAGGGTGGAACTTTCGCCCTACAAGGCCATGATCCTGGAAGCGTAGTATATTACAAGGATATCATGGTTAAACCATTGCCATAAACCAACCAATACTTTTTAAAATGATTTTACCTAAGTTACTGGCCAATAGTGTACGCTGTGCATTAATTGGTATTCTAGTTGCGGGCTGCCAAGAAAAGCCTGAAAATACAAATCCCAGACCCAATGTGGTCTTTATATTGGTAGATGATCTAGGTCTTGTGGATCTTGGCGTTACAGGGAGTAATTACTATGAGACACCCAATATAGATAAATTGGCCAAAGAGGGTATGGTGTTCACCCAAGGATACGCCGCTAGTCGTGTATGTAGCCCCTCAAGGGCCAGTATCATGACCGGAAAATTTACGGCAAGGCACGGTATTACAGATTGGATTGGTGCAGCTACAGGAGAAGCATGGCGATCGCACAATAGGCATGATAAATTGCTTCCTGCCAAATATGTACGTAGCCTGCCAGCCAAAGATGTGACGCTTGCCGAAGCTTTTAAGGACGAAGGTTATAAAACATTTTTTGCTGGAAAATGGCATTTAGGGGATGAGGGTTCCTATCCGGAAGATCATGGATTTGAGATCAATAAGGGAGGTTGGGATAAGGGAAGTCCTATTGGAGGCTATTTCTCACCGTGGAAGAACCCAAAATTGCCCAACAAGGACAATGGGGAAAATCTTAGCATGCGCTTGGGGAGGGAAACGGCAAGTTTTATTAGAAAACATAAAGATTCCACATTTTTTGCCTTTCTTTCGTTTTATGCTGTACACGGCCCCATTCAGACTACACAGGAAAAGTGGAAAAAATATAGGGATAAAGCCCATGCACAGGGATTGGCCGAAAATGGTTATAAAATGGAACGCGTCTTGCCTATAAGGCAGGTGCAAGATAACCCTATTTACGCCGGATTGGTAGAAAGTATGGATGATGCAGTAGGAGAGGTGCTCAATGCCTTGAAGGATTCGGGCTTGGAAGAAAATACTATTGTGGTCTTTACCTCTGATAACGGCGGAGTGGCATCGGGTGATTCTTTTTCCACTAGCAACCTCCCCCTTAGAGGAGGAAAGGGTTACCAATGGGAAGGCGGTATAAGGGAACCTTATTTTATAAAAGTTCCCTGGTTAAAAAACGGGGGGTCCCAAAGTGATATCCCGGTAACTGGAGCCGATTTTTATCCTACTCTCTTGGATTTGGTTGGAGCCGAACTATTGCCCGAACAACATAAAGACGGAATTAGCCTTAAACCAATCTTGGAAGGGGGAGAACATAATGGGAATAGACCCTTGTATTGGCATTACCCACATTATGGGAACCAAGGAGGCAACCCCTCCTCCATTATTCGTGAAGGAGATTGGAAACTTATCCATTATTGGGAAGACGGTAGCGAAGAACTCTATAACCTGGCCTTGGACGGTGGAGAGCAATTTAATGTGCTTGATAAAAATCCACAGGTAGCCAAAGATATGAGTGAAAAATTAATGGCCTGGCTGCACGAGGTTGGTGCCCAACTACCAGAAAAGGATCCTGAATATGACGAAAAACTGGCCGAAGAGCGACATAATAGTATTGTTAATGATACATGGCCGGCCCTGGAGGCGCAACGATTAAAGTTTTTATCGGAAGATTTTCAGCCCAATGAAGATTGGTGGGGGAGTAAAGTGACTGTGGATTAACTCTTTCTTTTTTATGGAATGGCCCAGTTTTTTTGGTAATAAACACTCCATATTTTTAGTGTTATAGGAAAGGTAATAAGTACTGCACCTATGAAAATATGAAATAAGTATTCAGCTCCCCTCGGTTCTAATAGGATAAAGACTTTTTAGCTATATCTTGTCGGTATTGAGGGGCTTTGCCATGGGATTTTACTGTCTCGTCATTACTTCTTGTTACATATATGTCTTTCATTGGTGCTATTCTGTACAGTAGGGCCTATTTAGTCTTGGCTTCTATTGGTAGAAATATAGGCTTGCCAACGGTTGTGTTGTTGTTCTTAATCTGTTTTCTGAAGGGGGGAGCTAATTAAAGCTTTTCTTGGCCATAAGGGCATTTTCTTTTTCCTACTACATTCATGGTAACCTATTTTTTCACTTCAAGTTTTTAGGATACCTAATTGCTTGGATGCTTTTTTATGCTTTGGCAATACTATGGTTGTCAAAAAAAAATTGTAATGCTTCTGTCCCCACAAAAGCCTTCAGCCAATAAATGATGGCCTAGTTGATCTTTGCCCATAGGTTGCTATGGCTCTCACTTGTGCTAATCATACAATACTTTCCCATATTACAGGATAGGCTTTTAATTTTTTACGAGGGTGAATTGATAATAGTTGGGATTTAATATGTTTAAAATCAAATAATTAAATTTTATCAATCCAGAAAACAAGTTATGAGCAAATGATTGGGCGATATGAGCAAGATGAAGGCTGGACAGTTAGGGTATATTTGGTTACACTCATACGATGACCAGGTTGGAATACATAAATCTAATGGAATAATTAAAGTTTCCATTCCCCTTTAACACTACAGCCATTGGTCTCGGAAAGTTTAATAACCAACAAGATTTCTTGAATAACTTAAAAACCTTAAAATGAAAGGAAAAAATGAACCAGTGTGTGGTTTTAAATTCACGCAAAAGACACTATGGACCTCCTTTGTGTGTTCCATGGTTATGTTTCTTGTCAATGCCAAAACGGAACTAAATAGGATTTTTGTGCCTATAGATACAATTTCAATTGGCATTGAGCAGCAAATTACTATAATTGGGGCCATAACAGATGCCGATGGAGTTCCCTTGCCTGGGGCCAATATAGTTGAAAAAGGTACCACCAATGGTGTTACGGCCGATTTTGATGGCAATTTTACTATTGGGGTGGCCAATGAAAAAGCAACACTTGTGGTGTCTTTTATTGGGTACGCAACCAAGGAAATTCCCCTAAATGGGCAAACTACTATTTCGGTTTCCTTGGAAGAAAGTGCCGCGGGATTGGACGAGGTTGTCTTAATTGGATATGGAACCCAAAAGAAAAGTGATTTAACCGGGGCCGTGGGTTCGGTTTCTTCGGAAGAGCTTCAAGAGCGTCCGGCAGCCTCACTTACTCAGTCCTTATCAGGAAAAATGCCCGGAGTTAGTGTTTCTATCAATTCAGGAAGACCAGGGGGGAAGTCCAATATAAGGATCCGTGGGAATTCTTCGGTAAGTTTGGCCAATGACCCCTTGTATGTTGTAGATGGTGTTATCTTGGTATCTACCGGTCTGGCAAATAATAGTACTCCAATAGATTATATCAATCCAAATGATATTGCTTCCGTAGAAGTGTTAAAAGATGCTTCGGCAACAGCCATTTATGGATCTAGAGGGGCCAATGGGGTTATATTGGTCACAACCAAGAGAGGTAGCAAGTCGGGGGGAAGAATATCTTACGATAGCTACTATAGTTTGGGGACACTTGCCAAAAAAGTGGATGTGCTTAATTCCGAGGAATTTCTGATGATTGAAGAAGTGGCCTACCAAAATGCCGAAAAATTTGATGCCGTTGGGTTTGCCAATGGTAAGTATACCGATCCTATTTTAAAAAGAAACGACCCAAGATTGTTCGATAGCAATGGTGATCCCATTTATGATACGGACTGGCAAGATGAAGTTACCAGAGCGGCATTTACACAGAATCATCAATTGTCTTTTACAGGAGGAAACGAGAAAGGAAGTTATGGCGCATTTCTAGGCTATATGAATGAAGAGGGTATTATGAAAGATTCTTGGTTAAAACGATACTCTGGACGATTTGTTTTTGATTCCAATATTAAAGATTGGTTAAAAGTTGGTGGAAGCCTAAGTTATAACAATCAAAATGAAAGGGTGATCCACGCCTCCTGGGTTGGAAGAAATATGATTGAGAACATTCCTATAATTCCCGTAAAATACCCCGATGGAACATGGGCGAGCAATGCAGATTATCCTGGTATGGAAGGAGGACCTAACCCTGTAAGAGTTGGTGAGGAGTACAAGAGGTATCTAAAAACAAATACTGTACTTGGAAACATATTTGCCAATGTCACTTTGATGAAAGGATTGGATTTAAGAACTTCATTGGGAATAAATAGTATAGATCAAAAAACCAATGAATATGCTGGCAGGGAGCTGAGCTTTATAGGGACCACAACGAACGGTTATGCCACGAGGTCGTTAAATGAATATATGTCTTGGCAATTTGAAAATTACCTGACCTATCAGAAGGACTTTGCTGAGATTCATTCGTTCACAGGTTTATTGGGTATTTCTTGGCAACATGTAAATAGTTCCAATTTTAGTGCTGGCTCCGAAAATTTTTCGGACGATTTTTTTAGCTTTGATAACTTGGGCGCCGGGTCTGTTGTGAGAACCCCAAGTTCCAGTGCTTTTGCCTATGGTTTAAACTCTTATTTTGGAAGAATAAATTATGGCTTGGATAATAAATATCTGCTTACCATTACCGGTCGTGTAGACGGATCGTCAAAGTTTGGGAAAACCAATAAATATGCTTTCTTTCCTTCAGCCGCCCTGGCTTGGAAAGTGTCGGAAGAAAATTTTCTCGTAGATTCTCCCCTGGTTTCCAATCTTAAGTTGCGCACAAGTTACGGTGTAACCGGAAATTCTGAAATCCCGGCCTATGGGGCTCTTTCTGGGCTAGGAAACTATGCTTATGTGGTAAATGATGCCATAGTAAATGGGATTGGGATAGATAGATTGGCCAACCCCAACCTACAATGGGAAAAAACAGAACAAATTGATGCGGGTGTAGAATTGGCGCTTTTTAATGGAAGAATCTCTATGGAGGCTGATGTATACCGAAAATTGACATCCGATATGCTTTTAAATTCCCCTGTGCCCACAAGTAGTGGCTATGCTTCTGTTTTTAGAAACATTGGAAGCATGGAAAATAAGGGGGTAGAATTTGCCTTGAACACCAAGAATATTATTAATACCGATTTTTCATGGGAAACCGATTTTAATATTGCTATGAACAAGAATAAGGTGGTGGCCCTTTCCGGGGGGAGCGATATTTTTTCCAGTCGCACTATAATACGGGAAGGTGAGCCGGTAGGTTCATTCTTTGGATTGGTTCACCTAGGTACCTGGGGTACGGATGAGGAGGCTGAGGCTGCAAAATATTTTAGGTTGCCCGGTGATGTGAAAATTGAAGATAGGAACAATGATGGTGTTATCAATCAGGCAGACCGAACTATTATTGGGAAAGGTATACCCGATGGATACGGTAGTTTGATCAATACATTCCATTATAAGAATTTTGAATTGTTGATAGATCTACAATTCCAATATGGCAATGATATTATGTATATCACCACTCGCCCACAAGAAAACCGTCAAGGAATAGCAAACAGTTTGGCCACTGTCCTAAATGGGTGGACACCAGATAACCAAGATACGCCAATTGCCCAGTGGAGGCCAGTATCGGCAGGCTATGACAACTTGGATACATCCCATATGATTCAGGATGGGTCATTTATTAGGGGTAGAAACCTCTTATTGGGTTACAATTTCTCAGCAGATATAGTAGACAAATTAGGTCTGGCTAGGCTAAAAGTGTATGCTTCTACACAGAACTTCTTTGTAAGCACCAAATATCAAGGTTATGATCCAGAGGTGCAAACCAGTGACACCACCTTTGGTCAAGGAGAGGTCAATTTTGACCAATACCCCAAGCCAAGAGTATTTATGTTAGGATTAAATGCATCCTTCTAATTAAAAAATGATAAAAATGAAAAATTCTATAAAAAACAAAATTGGTTTATTGTTATTGGTATTTTCACTAGTCTTTGCAACAGGATGTTCCGATTTTCTTGAGGAAACCGATCCCTCCAATATTACTGCGGAGAGCTATTTTAAAACAGCTGAGCATGCAGAGACCGCTATATATGCCATCTATTCCAGCTTAAGGTCTGTTAGGGGTGGGTCTTATGGTGGTAGTCCTTGGCTGATGCTGGAATTTGCAACGGGTATTGCAGAGAGCGACCTGGGACAGGCAGATAACAGTAATATAATTCGAAATTTGACCAATACCTCAGATAATGGATACGGCAAGGTATATTGGGATAGTAGTTATGAAGGTATAGCCAATGCTAATCTGGCGATAGCCAATATTCCGAGTATTGCCATGGACGAAGCCAAGAAAAGCAAACTTTTGGGCGAGGCTAGGTTTCTAAGAGCATATTACTATTACAACCTAGTCCGTATTTTTGGAAGGGTTCCTTTGCTATTGGACCCAATAGATTTAGGCTCGGAAGACCTATATGCTACACAGGAAAGTGTAGAGAATATCTATACTGCCATAGTGGAAGATCTTACTGCAGCAGAATTATCGGGACTACCATTTAATGATACAACGGGGAGGGTTACCCTAGGAGCGATAAAGTCCTTGCTATCTAGTGTATACCTCACAATGGCCGGTTACCCTTTGGAAAAAGGCACTGAATATTTTCAAAAAGCCGCGGATAAGGCCAAGGAAGTAATCGACTCCGATGAATACAGCCTGTTTACTTCCTATGCCGATCTGCATGACCCAACAAAGAACAATATTGGAGAAAATATTTTTATGGTACAGTATGAGGCTTTTGTAGACCCATCAAACTGGCAGCCCTTGATTATACCATATAACATGAATATTTCCGCTTATTCGGCACAGACTGGGGCAATCTATGCCAATCAGGAATTTGTACAGTCTTATGAAGATGGGGATAAAAGGGTAGAGGAAAAGGAATTTTATTATACTACCTATACCTCAAAATTTGACAGGGATCAGACTATTGTTTTAGGAGGGCATTTTTTGTATAAACATTTTGATATAGTAGCCAATTTGGAAACGGCCAGCAGTGATCTTAACTGGGATTTAATCCGTTATGCCGAGGTGCTACTGATCTATGCTGAAGCTCAAAATGAGATTTCTGGTCCTACAACCGATACCGAGGAGGCTTTGAACAAAATTAGACGCAGGGCACAACTTGCAGAGTATTCCGGCTTATCCCAAGAGCAATTCAGGGAAGCGGTATGGAAAGAAAAATGGCACGAACTTAGTTATGAAAATGTAACCTGGTTTGATATGGTTAGGTTAAGAAAGGTCTTTAATGTTACAACGGGAGGATTTGATGATTTTGTTGGTCATACCTTTGTATATGGCCCCCAACTTACAGAGCGGGAACTCTTATTTCCCATTCCTACCGATGAGTTGAGAAATAATGAAAACCTGGTACAAAATCCAGGATACTAAGAAAGTTTGGAACTTGGATACGAATGGTATAACTTGTTGCATTTTCCAAGGGTCCTGCCCTGGCAATACATTATTGTGTTAACTCTATTGGTAGGGCACAGCGTAATATATGGATTGTTAGAATTGGGATAAAAAAAGTACATTGTAATTAAACTATAATAATCACGAAATGATTCTGAATCTATTCAACGTAAAAACAATTGGTGTAAACAAAAGGGGGCGTAGGCCACAGGGTATTCACTTTTTTTTAAAACAGGCGGCTCAACCACTGCTGTTATTGTTGTTAATAACTCCATTGGTTTTAAATGCCCAAAGTTCTGGTAAGAAAAAGCCCAATGTCATAATTGTTATTACGGATGATCAAGGAATGGGCGACTTGGGCTGTTATGGAAACCCATATATAAAAACGCCTAATATTGATGCATTTTATAAGGAATCTGTCCGCCTTACCAATTTTCATGTGTCCACCACCTGTGCCCCAACCAGAGGGGCCATAATGACCGGTAGGCATACCAATAGAATTAACGTTTTTCACACCATAACCGGTCGTTCCCTACTTTTTGAGGACGAAGTTATTTTGCCCCAGGTATTGGCTCAAAATGGATATACCAACGGTATGTTCGGAAAATGGCACTTGGGTGACAATTACCCTTATAGGCCAGAAGACAGAGGTTTTCATGAGGTAGTTAGGCATGGTGGGGGAGGCATCACCCAAGGACCTGATTACTGGGGGAACGATTATTTTGACGATACCTATTGGCACAACGGACAAACCCAAAAATATAAGGGTTATTGCACAGATGTTTTCTTTTCAGAAGCAATGGACTTCATAGAAGAAAATAAGGACGACCCTTTTTTCTGTTATATCGCTACCAATGCGCCTCATGGTCCTTTAAACTTGCCCAAGGAATATTTGGATATGTATAAGGGTGTAAAAGGTCTTGAAGAGCGATATCAGCGTTTTTACGGTATGATAACGAATATCGATGATAATTTTAAGCTGTTGCAGGAGAAATTGGATGAATTGGAGATAGCGGATAATACCATTATGATTTTTATGACCGATAATGGTACCGCTGGCGGAAACAAGGTCTTTGATGCAGGTTTACGGGGAGCAAAAGGAAGTGAATACGAGGGTGGTCATAGAGTGCCCATGTTTATTCGTTGGCCCGATGGACAGCTTACAGGCGGGAAGGATATTGGGAAACTGGCAGCTGCCTATGATATGTTGCCCACTTTTGTAGATTTATTGGACCTTGATTTTAATCCGGTAAAACCCTTGGATGGCACAAGTTTAAAACCTTTACTTTATGATAACGATGAAAATTGGCCTAATAGAACTTTGTATATAGATACCCAAAGACTTCAGAATTTGGTCAAATACAGAAAATATACAGTAATGGATGATAATTGGAGATTTGTAAACGGTACGGAACTCTATAATATGAACACGGATCGGAGTCAAACCAAAAATGTAATCGACCAACATCCGGAGGTGGTCGAAAAATTGGCTGAGGGTTATGAAAGATGGTGGCAGTCCTTTATGGATGAGGGGGTCAATGAACGTTATGCCTACATAAAAGTAGGATCTACACATGAGAACCCAAGTCGCATTTCCGCACATGATATGTTAACGGGAAAGTTTAATAGTATGTGGCATCAATATGGGGCCGCAAGTGCAGTTCAGGCCACGGGAAGATGGAAAATAGAATTTGTTGAGGACGGGGAATATAAAATTAGCCTCTGCCGATTTCCTAGGGAAAGCGGACTGGGGATTAATGAAACCTTTCCCGCTCAGGAAAAAATTGTGGAACTGGATAGGACCATGCCGGCAAGTGAAAAATCGGATTTTGAAAAGGCTTATTTGTATGTTGCGGACGTGAACCAGACCGCCAAAATTGAAAAGGGACAAAAGGAAGTATCCTTCACCGCTAAGGTTTCGGCAGGGAAATACGATATGGAGGCACAGTTGATAGATAAGGACAGTAGGGTGCATCCTGCATATTATGTTTATATTGAGAAATTATAATAAATACCTTTTATTAAATTTTAGTCTATAAGAAAATTGGTTGAAGCATTCTTAAAGAAATTGCATAGCCTTGCTGGGGTGTTTTGTTGGCTTTTGGTTGGAGGTTTATTGACCAACTGTGCTGAAGGCCGAAAAAAAACGGAAGATATTCCACTGGAAAAAGATAGGCCCAACATCATCCTTCTTATGGCAGATGACCAGGGTTGGGGGGATATGGCGTATAATGGCCATCCTCATCTTAAAACTCCTAATTTGGATGCCATGGCTGCCAATGGAGCTGTTTTTGAACGTTTCTATTCGGCGTCTGCTGTATGTTCCCCAACACGTGGAAGTGTAATGACGGGAAGACATCCCCTTCGCTATGGAATTTGCCATGCCAATTGCGGCCATATAAAGCCAGAGGAAATTACCTTGGGAGAAATGGTCAAAGATTTGGGCTATACTTCAGGGCATTTTGGTAAATGGCATTTGGGAACCCTGACACGCGATATTGTGGAAGCCAATAGGGGAGGAAGGGAAAAGTATGATGGGGATTATGCCCCACCCTGGGATCATGGTTTCGATGTTAGTTTTGTTACGGAATCCAAGGTGCCTACCTGGGATCCCATGATCACCCCACCACAATCCTCTGGAGACGTCAATGGGGCTTTAAAAGAAGGGGAGCCTTTCAATACCTCATACTGGACCGGTCCGGGCCAAATTGCCAAAGAAAATTTGGAAGGGGACGACTCCAGGGTAATTATGGACAGGGCCATACCCTTTATTGAAAATGCGATAAAGACCAATAAACCATTTTTGAGTATTATTTGGTTCCATACCCCCCATTTGCCCGTATTGGCAGGTGATGAAGACAGAGCTCCCTATGCCCACCTATCCGAAGACCAGCAACATTATTATGGCGTGTTAAC
>JBFHGV010000049.1:0-10551 GCA_041582955.1 Arenibacter sp. | reverse complement strand
GGGTATCCTGGATGATATACAAATCCTAGAAAATCCTTTGTTTGCCATATCATACGAATTCAAGGAAATAGAACAGGAAAATTGGAACGCCACCTGGGAAAGCAATCTTAAACCAATCCTTGTTAGCGATAAATGTGTGGTAAGGGCGCCTTTTCATGAGAAACCCCAGGTTGAGTATGATATTGTTATAGAGCCTAAAATGAGCTTTGGTACCGGTCATCATGAAACTACCCATATGATGTTACAGTTTATTTTGGATCATGATTTTAAAGGCAAATCTGTCCTGGATATGGGTTGTGGCACCGGCGTATTGGCCATTTTGGCATCCATGAAGGGAGCTGCCCAAATAGATGCAAGAGATATAGACAATTGGTGCTACCTTAATGCCATGGAAAATGTGGAGCGCAACCATTGTGGGCACATCAAGGTATATGAAGGTACTGCAGAACTATTGGTAGACCAGAAATACGATATTGTTATAGCCAACATTAATAGAAATATCTTGTTGGAAGACCTTCCACACTACGTTAAGTGCCTAAATAAAGGAGGGATAGTCTTTTTAAGTGGTTTTTATGAACAGGACATTGAAATGATAACGGAAAAATGTACAGCATTAGGGTTGAAGTTCGAAAAAAATCTTAAAAAGAACAATTGGGTTGCCGTAAAATATGTATTTTAGAAGGTATTAAAATTGAATTCTATGAGTACCAGGGAAAAAGTCTTGGAAGAATTACTTTTGGAGGAGAATACCGTAAAGCAGAATGAGATCGTTTTGTTCAATGATGACGTGAACACTTTTGATCACGTAATTGAAACATTGATCAAGGCTTGTGATCACACCCCTGAACAGGCAGAGCAGTGCGCCTTAATTGTACACTACAACGGTAAGTGTACTGTTAAGACCGGGGAATATAATGATTTAGAGCCCCGTTGTGGCAAACTTTTACAGGCGGGACTAAGTGCTGAAATTGTTTAAGCTGAAGATTGGTGATTGGGATCTTGGCTGTAAGTAATGTATTTGAAAATCTAACAAAGTATTTAATAATGGGGCCATACCATATCTGCAGTAATGCGGACCAAGGGGATATGGCCAATTCCTAAAATATTACTATTCTAGCTAACCGTATAACCTAGTGGACTCTTGGTAATGTATAGCAAATGCCCCAAGAGCAGCGTCTAGTGTGGCAATTTGTTTTTTAGAACCCCATAAACAAAAGTTCCCAAAATGGCTGCAGCGATTACGATAAGCATGCTAAAGACCCCAGTCCCCAATAAAATGTACATAGGTCCGGGGCAAGCGCCTGCCAAAGCCCATCCCAATCCAAAAATAGTTCCACCAAGAAGATATCTCATAAGTCCCTTTTCTTTTATAACTAGTTGAATTGGCTTTCCTTCCAAACTTCTTAATTTGGATTTTTTAATAAAGGCAACGGAGATTACCCCAAGAAGTACGGCAGAACCAATGATACCATACATATGGAATGACTGGAACTTGAACATTTCATAGATGCGGTACCAGGATACAGCTTCGGATTTTACCAACACAATCCCAAAAAAGATGCCTACCAATAAAAATTTTAAAAATTTCATGTTTTCTATGTTTTAATATATGTTGGCCGTTAGGTTTGGCCATTAATGTCATGATGTTATAATTAAAAGAAAGGGTCAAATAAGGTTTTATACCACTTGTCTAGGGCCTTCTTACTACAATTATTCCACTAACCAAAAATAACCGGAAGCATAAAATAGGTCATTATAAGACCTCCAATGAAAAAACCTATAACAGCAATAAGGGAGGGTAGCTGAAGGTTGCTTAAACCGGTTATGGCGTGTCCAGAGGTACATCCACCGGCGTATCTGGTTCCAAACCCAACAAGAAACCCGGCAATGATCAATATGGACATTCCTTTAAGGCTCAGTACATTGTCCCAATTATAAATCTCAGGGGGTAAAATGGATTCGCCTATACTGCTAAAGCCTAATTTTTCCAAATCTGAAATAGTTGCTGGGCTCAAGGCAATGGTAGAACCATCCGATAGGTATTGGGAGGCAATAAAACCTCCTATGATCGCTCCAATAACAACGGTAAGGTTCCAACGTTGGGCCTTCCAATCAAATCTGAAAAATTCCGAATATTTTCCTGCGCCCCCAATGGTGCAAAGTGTCTTTAAATTGGACGACATGCCAAATGTTTTTCCAAAATAGATCAGCAAAAACATCACCAACGCAATCAATGGACCAGAGACATACCATGGCCAAGGTTGTAGTATATATTCCATATTTACAATTTTTATGCAAATATAAAGGTACCTATAAACTGGAATGTAATAATTGTTACATAGCAGGAATGTATATCACGCCCAATCCTGCTAAAATTTAGTTAAGAACGACCTCGTCAATGAACAACCAACTTTTTTCGCCCGGATTGGGGTGCCAAGACGGGTTTTGGCGTTGGCTTATGACCTCTACCCTAACATAATTGGATTTGGTTGGAGGTATGGCAAGGTCAAAAAAATTAAACTTTGTGTCCGTATTGGGTTTTTCCGCTTCCAGTTGTTCGGAATGGATAAGTTTGTAATGGTTACCGTCATTGGAGACCCAAACCTTAAAGCCTCTAGGGAAGAATATCCATTGTTGTGGTGCCGATAGGGATCCTATGGATACCGTGGATATCAATTCCTCCTTTTCTAGCTCAATGGTAGCCTTAAAGCTACTGCCTTCATAACCTAGCCAGTTGCCATCAAGGAAATTATCGCTGCCCCTTTTTTGATCAATTAAGGTCTTGTTACCGTGACCCTTGTATTTTTTATGTGGCTGTACTTCTAGAGTGACGGAATTATAGGTGAAGGCCGATTTTTTAAAACTGGCAGATTTTATAGTGCTTAGGTCCCATCCCGTTTTGTGTGTGACCGCTTTAATATGGGCCGATTGGGTCAGTAGTATGGGTTTTTGGTATTTCAAGGAGGTTGAATCTGGAGGGGACCCATCCAAAGTGTAATAAATGCTTGTGCCCTCATGGAAGGACTCTAGGCTTATGGTTAGGGAATCCTTAAAAAAATCCCTTTCGGAAACAATTACTGGTGGATCCAAGTGGGTGGGGAGGAAGAGATCTTTGTCTACACGTACCACCGAGACATTAGGGTGTTGACTGTCAAAACTATCCAAGGCCTTTTGACTGATCATTGATTGCCAGGTATAAACAGTTTTAAGTCCTGTTAAGGATGTTAGTTTTTCTAACCCAATATCTGTAATAGCGGTGCCATATAGGTTTAGGGATTCCAGGTACTGCATATGGCGCAAGCGTTCCAAGGACTTATCGGTAATAGCCGTATTCTGTAGTTGTAGTTTGGTGAGGTTTTTAAAGGGGGTTAGTTGTGATGATAGGTCATCGTTTAAATTGGAGTTCGCCAAGTTGAGTTCCACAATATGCTCAGCGTACTTTTTTAATTCTTTAAAATTTTCTTTTGTCAATTGTTTTTCCCCGGAAAGGTTTACAATAAGCAAAGGATTATTGGTAGCTAATGGTGTTACGGTCGTTCCGTTTTGGTTTATTTTTGTCAACCAATTGTCGGGAACAAGTTCCAGTTTTTTTGCAATTTGGGCCCTGGGCGAGGTGTCCTCTTCCAGTGAAACCAATATCTCGTTTATTTTTTCATTTTTCTCCAAGGTTCCGGCAAAACATTCAAAACAATTTTCATTGGCTATCCACCATTCCAGTAAGGCTATTTCATTGTTGCTAAGCTGCACTTTGCCCTTGGGGGGCATATGGTCCTCATCTTCCATTGGTAGTTTTATATGGTGCATGAGTCTGGTAGGTTCTCCTTGGACCGGCATCAGCAGATTACCCGAATCACCTCCTTTTAAAAGTTGCTCCTTGGTGGTCATTATCAATCCGCCCTTAACTTTGTTGGGGTTATGGCAACTGGTGCATTTGGCATCAAAAATGGGTTGTACTATATCTTGGTATACCATTGCCTGCTCCACCTTGGTAATGACTGTCTTTTTGGTCTCATTGGTCGTAAATAAATAGCCCTCTCCATGGGTCATGCTGCCCCCTACATGTCCGGTAAGTCCCAAAAGCCCCATGATGAGGATAAACAAGCGGAGGTAGATAGTTGTGCTCCACTTTTTGGGGTATTTTTTTAGTAGGAACAGTATGGTAGCGCCCACTGCCAATCCAACGGCCATCCAGCGATGTCTAAAAAGGAGGGTCTCGTCATATCCACCGCCTTCACCTAAAAGCCAACCGCTAATAACAGACAGAACTGTACTGATGGCGGCCAGGCCCAAAGCAAATTTTAAAATGTCCTGGTTAAGAACGTTTGGTTTTTTACGGAAGTATAGTTCCATTAAGAAAACCAATATCAAAATACCTATTGGCATATGTACCAATAGGGGGTGTAGGCGCCCTAGATCTATAATCTGTAATATCATGTTGTTTTTTTGTTGGCTTAGGTTAGAATATCTTTTACAATATGTCCTTCTACATCGGTTAATCTAAACCTTCTACCTTGGTATTTATAGGTTAGCTTTTCATGGTCTATACCCAATAAATGTAACATGGTGGCCTGAAAGTCATGTACGTGAACAGGATCCTTAACAATATTATATCCAAAATCATCGGTTTCTCCATAGACCATTCCGGGTTTTATACCGCCGCCTGCCATCCACATTGTAAATGATCTGGGATGATGGTCCCTACCATAATTGGTCTCGGTGAGCAACCCTTGGGAATAGTTGGTACGTCCAAATTCACCTCCCCAGATTACCAAGGTATCTTCCAATAAACCGCGTTGCTTAAGGTCGGCCACCAAAGCTGCTGAAGCCTGATCTACATCTTTTGCTTGCTTGGCAATGGCTCCAGGTAGGTTGTCATGCTGATCCCAGCCCATGTGATATAATTGGATAAAACGAACATCTTGTTCTGCCAACCTCCTGGCTAAAAGGCAATTGGCAGCATAAGTGCCCGGTATTTTGGCCTCTGGGCCGTACATTTCGTAAATATAATCGGGTTCCTTGGCCGTGTCCATAACATTGGGGACCGAAGTTTGCATTCTGTAGGCCATTTCATACTGGGCTATCCTACTTTTTATTTCTGGATCCCCATTGTCCTGATAGTGTTTATCGTTCAATGCGGCTATATTATCCAGCATTTCGCGTTTAACTTCTTTGGTTATGCCTTTGGGATCGTTAAGATATAGCACAGGGTCCTTGGCAGCCCTAAACTGTACGCCTTGGTGCAGGGAATGCAAGAACCCATTGCCCCATAACCTGGTGTATAAAGGCTGGCCATTGGGCCTGCCCGTACCGCGGGATAACAAAACCGTAAATGCGGGCAGGTTTTCGTTTTCACTTCCTAAGCCATAGCTCAGCCAAGATCCAATACTTGGCCTTCCCGGTTGTTGGGATCCAGTTTGAAAAAAGGTCACTGCCGGGTCGTGGTTTATTGCTTCGGTATACATGGATTTTATAATGCAGAGGTCATCTACCATTTTTGCGGTATAGGGCAGTAGCTCACTGATCTCTGTACCGTTCTTTCCATATTTATTAAACTTGAATTGTGACCCAACAAGAGGGAATTTATCCTGTCCTGCGGTCATACCGGTTAGTCTTTGTCCATTTCTGATAGATTCTGGTAGATCTTCGCCCCGGCGTTTGTTTAACAACGGTTTGTGATCAAATAATTCCAATTGGGAAGGACCTCCGCTTTGAAAAAGATATATAACCCTTTTTATCTTGGCGGGATGGTGCAATGAATTTAAAATTCCCTTGACCCCGTTAGGGCTGTCATCTTTGGTTAAAATGCCATTTTTGTCTTTTCTAAACAGGTTGGCGCCCAAAAGTGAGGCTAAAGCTACACCGCCAACGCCAAGCGCGGTTTTTCCTAAAAAAGCCCTTCTATTTAGAATTAAAGACCGTTCCTCAATTATTTTTTTTTCGCTCATAATCAGCCTCTACTTATTGTTTCGTCTAAATTTAAAATGGAATGGGCGGTCAGTGCCAAGGCGGCCAATTTGTATTTGGAATACTCTCCCTTTATTTCATAGGCCCCTATGCTCAAATAATCTTCGGCCCCTATATCTTCATTTTTTACTTTCTCCAGCATGCTACTGTAATAATTTCCCAACATTTGCAGTTCTTCTTCGTCGGGGTCCCTAGAGGTAGCCTGTTTAAATATAAAGCTAATTTGGTCTATTTTTTCCATATGGGTATCCATTGCGGTTTTGGCCAACAACCTAGAGGCTTCAATGAGTTGTGGGTCGTTCAAAAGCACCAGGGCCTGTAAGGGGGTGTTTGTTTCCTGACGCTTCACGGTGCACAGGTCCCTGGACGCGGCATCAAATGTCATCATACTTGGTGGGGGCACCGTCCTTTTCCAAAAGGTATATAGGCTTTTGCGGTAAAGGTCTTTCCCGGTACTGGTAACATAGGTTGCCGTACTTCCACCTCCCCCTCCAGTAGTGGCTTCCCAAATTCCGGCCGGTTGATAGGGTTTTACACTGGGGCCTCCCACTTCACGGTTGAGCAAGCCACTTATTTTTAGTGCCTGGTCACGTATCACTTCTGCTGTAAGCCGAAGTCGGGGCGCTCTGGCCAAGAGTCGGTTTTCAGGATCCATTTCCTGTAGCTCTTGGGTTACCTCGGTACTTTGTTGATAGGTGGCCGATAGGGCAATGTACTTGAGTATTTTTCTGGTATCCCAGCCCTCTTCCCTGAATTTGATGGCTAAAAAATCCAATAGTTCTGGGTGGGTGGGTAAGGAACCTTGATTGCCAAAGTCAAATGAGGAGGCTACCAATCCGTTTCCGAACATCCGCTGCCAAAACCTATTGACCGCCACCCTGGCCGTTAACGGGTTGTCCTTGTGGAACAGCCACTTGGCCAGGCCTAATCTATTTTGCGGATATTCGCTGGGAAATGGCAAAATAGATTTTGGCGTGTTGGGATATACCTGGGTAGTAGGTTGGTCATAAACACCTCTGTTCAAAATGAATGATGGTCTTATATTCTCCATTTCGTTCATCACCATGACCGGAATTTCTTCCATTTTGGATTTTTGTATTTGTACAAAGCTCAGCACCCCGTTCTTTTCTTTTTCGGTAATGGTCATATAGGGTTTGGGGATTTTTCCGGCCCCTCCCGGGGTTAATCCAAGCTCGTCTATATTGTTAAAGAAGCTATACAGTTCAAAATGTTCTTTTTGGCTAATGGGGTCATACTTGTGGTCATGGCAACGGGCACATTCAAAAGTAAGGCCCAAAAAAGACGTTCAAAAAGTTACTGCCCGATCTTCAACGTATTCTACCCTATATTCTTCCGGTATTACTCCTCCCTCAAAGGTAATTTTATGGTTTCTGTTAAAGCCTGTGGCCAAGATTTGTTCGGCGTTGGCATTGGGAAGTAGGTCACCCGCCAGTTGATAGGTTACAAATTGATCATAAGGCATGTTTTTGCTAAAGGCATGGATGACCCAGTCTCTCCAAGGCCACATAATACGTTCAAAATCATCCTGGTATCCGTGGGTGTCGGCATAGCGCGCTATATCCATCCATTCTGCAGACATATGCTCGGCATGGTCTTGTGTTTGCAAAAGGGAATCTATAACTTCTGCATAGGCAAGGGGTGAGTTGCTATTTACAAATTTTTCAATCTGCCCAACGCTCGGAGGCAATCCGGTAAGGTCGAAAAAAACACGTCTTAGCAATTTTTCCTTGGAAGCTTTTTTGTTGGGCTTCAATCCGTTTTCTTTTAGTTTTGATAAAACAAATTGGTCAATTTCATTATTGCCCCAAGCGGCTTCTTTGATTTGAGGAACTTCTGGTTTTTCGGGAGCTATGAAAGCCCAATGAGTCTTGTATTCAGCACCTTGTTCTATCCATTTTTTTAGGATTTCCTTTTCGTATTCTTCCAGGATCAGATTAGATTCCGGAGGGGGCATCAATAGGGATTCGTCCGAGGTGTAGATTCTATTAATAAGCTCACTTTTTTCAAGATTTTTAGGTACAATAGCATGGTGGTCCTTGTTTTTGCCCAATGCCATATAGGCATCTTCAGCGGTATGTAGGGAGAGTCCGCCCTCTATAGCGTTCTTGTCCGGGCCATGGCATTTAAAACAGCGGTCCGACAAAATAGGCTTTACATGGAAAGTGAAATCTATTTTATCGGGAATGGATCCTGATGTTGGGGTAATATTTTTTGCCTCGGTAGTTTTAACGCCAAAAGTGCAACTGACCGTTGGTAGTGCCATGGCAAAGCATAGAATGGGCAAAAGACCTAATCGGGAAAAGGATGATATATTATTTTTGGATTTAAAGGGCATTTGTTTATTGTTATTACAAGCCCTATAAAATTATATTATTTACAAATATTTAACGATTATTTTTCGACTAACAACGATTTGGAAAAGCTAAATGTGATTAATGGCAATTCCTATTGAAGTTTGGTAAAATAGGTTATATGAAGAGAAAAAGATTATTCCGAATCTTCATTAAGTATTTTTCCCTTAACCTCATTTAGATAGCTTCTGCCTATTGTGTAACGTATCCCTTGAACTTCTATGCTGTTCCCTTCAACGGCTTCAACTTTGTCTATGGCTACAGTGTAGGATCTATGAATTCTAATGAATTTGTCCGAAGGGAGTTCATCGGTAAAACTACTTAATGTCTTGTGTATAATAAATTTATTGGATTTGGTCTTTATGCGGATGTAATCTTTTAAGCTCTCTATGACAATGATGTCGTCCAAATAAATCTTTTGCAGTTTTTTCTTATCTATCTTTATAAAAATACTTGGGTTTTCGCTTTTGGTCTGGGTGTTGTTTTTGGGTAATCCTTCCCGTAGTTTTATGATACGGTGGATGGTTTTTAGAAACCTGGGAAAGGGAATAGGTTTTACTAAATAATCTATAGCCTCTAGCTCATAACTCTTTAACGCATACTCTTCATGGGCGGTGGTCATGACCACCATAGCCTTGGAATTTAAGGCACCCAGAAGGTCCAGGCCGTTCATTATAGGCATATTGATGTCCAGAAATATGATATCTACCTCATTTCTCTGTAAAAAAGTAGAGGCGTCAATGGCATTGGTAAAGGTTTGTATTAGTTGTAATTCCTTGATTTGGTCAATATAATTTTTTAGTACATTGATTGCTAGTGGTTCATCATCTATTAATATGGCCTTCATACTCATTACACTTTTAATTTCAGAATAACATTAAACATTTTATCTTCTTCAAATATAGAGAGGTCGTAGTCATGGGGTTCGTAACCTATTTCCAGTCGCTTTTTTACGTTTGTAAGTCCTATGCCTCCATCAGTGGAGGGCGGTAAATGTTCTTTTTTGTTTTGGGGAATGTTGTTGCTGACTTCAAATGTTAAGATATTGTCTACAACCTCTATATTAATTTTTATCTGCACTTCGCCAATACTTTTGTTGGCCCCATGCTTAAAGCAATTTTCAACAAAAGGAATAAGGAGCATTGGGGCTATTCCCTTGCCCTCTAGTTCTCCTGACACGTTCATGTCTATATTTAAGGATTTGTCGAACCTGATCCGCTCCAAATCGATGTAGTTCTGAATGCATTCAATTTCCTTTGTTAAATCTTGATAGGGCTTTTCTGTTGAATATAACAGATAACGCATTAATTCTGATAACCGCAGTACAATCTGTGGGGCTCTGTCCGATTTTTCAAGGGTCAGGGAGTAGATGTTGTTCAGGGTGTTGAAGAAAAAATGTGGGGAGACCTGGGATCTTAAAAATTTTAATTCTGTGGTTAATTGTCTTTTTTCTACTTCATGTAGTTTTTGGCTTTCCTTGAGCCAGTCTACGGTAATTTTAATGGCAGTTACAAAAGACATAACGTATAGTTCCCCCAACATGGTTACAATAGCGTAGTTTAGGGTTAGGCTCTCTGTGCCTCCCCACTCTGGCATTACATTGGTACTTACTAGGTAATAGGTTAGGTTAAATTTTATGAGCAGGCTTATGTATAAGGAAGCCAGTAGTAGTAAGGTGTAGGTGAGATACTTTTTTGTATATACAAACCTGGGCATTAAAAAATAAATATTTAGATAGGCAAGGGCCATATGGATTGGGAACCCCAATAAATTGGTTTTTAAGGAATACACAAAGTCCTGGTGTACGTTGCCCCATCTAAAAATGTTGAAAAGTATATAAACCAGCCAAAAAACTATATGGTGTCGGTAATTGATACTGAATTCACCAGCACTATTCTTACCCAATATATTTTGATACCGCATATTCATTTGAATGCTTAGTTCACGGTGGTGGTTGTTTCCAAATAAAGGCGTTTGGCTTTACGGTTTGGTTGTTGGTCTAAATTTATTCTTCTTCCTTGAAAAAAGTCAAATATTTAATTCTGAAAAGTCAGAATCATTCTGAAAAGTCAGAACGCCGTTACATAACCGTTCTGAAAAGTCAGAACGGCTCTGAAAAGTCAGAACGATTCTGAAAAGTCAGAATTGCCCGTTAACAGACGTTAACGCGCGCGCGCACACGGCAAAGGTGCGCGCAATCACGACGAAGACGATG
>JBFHGV010000048.1:0-10641 GCA_041582955.1 Arenibacter sp. | reverse complement strand
TCCAGGGCCGCCAATGGGGTGGTGTTGGTCACTACCCATAAGGGAAGAAAAGGAAGCCCTCCGAGGGTACAGTACGATACCTATTATGGTCTTCAAAACATATACAAGAACCTATCGCCTTTAAATGCGCAGGAGTACATGTATATTATGGATGAGGGTAGGGTGAATGACGGCTTGGCCCCAAATGACTGGGAGGCCATTCTGCAAAATAATAACTGGCTAAACAACAATTATCCCAATGATCTGGGCACCCAATTGGGTACGGACATTTGGAATATGCTTCAAAATGGCTGGGAGGGTACCAATTGGATAGATGAAATGTCTACCAAAAGCGCCCCTATTTCCAGTCACTCCCTTAATATTACAGGAGGAGGAGAAAACAATACTTTTTCCTTTGGTGTTTCTTATTTGGATCAGACAGGGATTATTGGAGGTAATATTACCGATGCTGGTTTTAAAAGGCTTACGGCCCGGATGAACACTGAATTTGTGCTGTTTAAAAATGAGGATCATAGTATTTTGACCATAGGGGAGAATTTTACGTATACCAATAAGGAAAACAGAAGTGTGGCCACAGGGAATATTTACTGGAACGATCTTCATAATGCCTTGGTCCAAAATCCGTTAATGCCGGCATATTGGGACAAGTCACCTGATGCCAATGGCTTTACCCCAACCTTGGATGGTTTGGCCAACGATCAGACCAATCCACTTGCGGTGATGTTCTACAGACATAACTATAGTAATTTGGGGAACAAGGACAATTCCATTGTAGGAAATGTTTATTTGGAACTGGAGCCAGTAAAAGACCTTAAATTTAGGTCGTCCTACGGCTTGGATTCATGGTTTGGCCATGGGCGATCATGGGTTCCTACCTACGCCTTGGGGGTGTTGTTTAGCAATGCCAATGATGGGGTATCCCAATACCAATATTTAGGGGCCAATTTAACCTGGACCAACACCTTATCCTATGAACGTGTTTTTGGAGATCATAAGGTGAATGCCTTGATTGGTAATGAGGTCTTTAAAAATCAGATCAACAATTCCGTTGGGGGCAGCATGGCCAATTCTAGATTTGGATTACCGGAGTATGCTTTTTTGAACAATGTAGATAAGACCGATGTAAACTCTATTGATACCTATGGTGTGGATTGGGCCGCCGGTGGGGGTGGATTGTTATCTTATATTGCAAGAGCGCAGTATGACTACAAGGAGAAGTACCTGTTGTCTGCTACGATGAGGGCCGATGGTTCTTCCAATTTTGCGGAAGGCAATAGGTGGGGATATTTCCCATCCGTATCTGCCGGATGGATCCTTACCCAAGAGGACTTTATGGGAGAAGGAAATGGTGTGTTGGACTTTGCCAAGTTAAGGGCAAGTTGGGGACAGAACGGAAATCAGTCCATTGACAATTTCATTTACAGTTCCAACATAGCCTACCTTAATCCGGGTTATTATTTTGGAGATACCAAGCCTATTTCCGGACCAACTGCCGTTCCTGCAAGGGTTACCAATCCTGATGTAACATGGGAAACCTCGGAACAATTGAATTTTGGATTGGACACTAGATTCTTTAACTCTAGACTTAATTTTACCGCAGACTGGTATAAGAAAATTACCAAGGACTGGTTGGTTGTTGCACCCATTCAGGGTACATCCGGAGCTGGAGCGCCCTACATAAACGGGGGTGACATTGAGAATACGGGTTACGAACTCATGTTGTCTTGGAGCGATGACATTGGCGACTTTAAGTATGGGGCCACTATTAGTGGGGCTTTCAACAAAAATGAAATTACAAAAATAGCGAACTCTGACGGTGTTATCCAGGGACCAAGTTCAGTATTGTCTCAGGGTACAGCCTCGGTTTCTAGAGCGGAGGTTGGCAAACCCATAGGATTCTTTTATGGTTATGAAACAGACGGGATCTTACAGACCCAAGATGAGGTAGACGCCTATGTAAAACCAACGGATGGCACCCCATATTTTAGTGATCAGCGTCCTGGGGACGTGAGGTTCGTAGATCAAAATGCCGATGGTGTTATAGATGAGAGCGATAAAAAGATGTTGGGGAATCCAAATCCCGATTTTGAACTGGGTATACAGCTTAACGCAGAATACAAAGGTTTCTACGCCAATGTTACCTTGTCCGGGAAATACGGAATGCAGGTGATGCAATCATACAGGTCTTTCGCCGACCGTTTTGATCAAAATTACACTACAGAGATATTTGGTCGCTGGCACGGAGCGGGAACTTCCAATACATTGCCCCGCTTAAGCTCTGTTTCCAATAGGAATACCAACTGGATCTCTGATATTTATATGCAGGATGCGGACTACCTAAGGATCAACAACTTAACCGTTGGCTTTAAGTTGGGCGACTATATTAAGGACCTGAATTTTATCTCCGATATTAAAATTTACGGCGCAATCAACAACCTATATACGTTTACAAATTTCACAGGAATGGATCCAGAAGTTTCTTTTGGTCACGATGCGGGTTGGGCTTCTGGTATAGACCTTGGTCTGTATCCATTGCCAAGAACTGTAATGTTTGGATTTAGCGTTGATTTTTAATTTTAAAAAATAGTAGATGATGAAAAAACTAATATACAATATAAGCATTGCAGCTTTGGTGCTAACTAGCAGTTGCAGCGAGAAATTTTTGGATACAGAAAATCTATACGAAAAAAGTTTAGACAATTTCTACTCAAGTCCACAGGATATTGAAGAGGCCATGTCTGGTGTATACAACGCCTTATATACAGGTGGAGTTCACAGTGACGAGGGTATTGCTGCCAATTTATTGTCCGATATGATGTTGGCCGGTGGTGGGCCAGACGACAAATCGGCCAAAAATGTGGATAAATTTGAGGATCCTGAAGAAGATACTTACCGGGATTTATGGGTGGAAACCTACAATGGGGTTACCAGGGCCAATGCAATTATTGAAAAAGTGGAGGAGGTAGATTTTGCTTCTTTCTTCGATACTCCGGAGGAGGCCGAGGCCTTTAAGAACCAGACCATTGGGGAGGCTTATTTTATGAGGGGTTTCTTCTATTTTCGGGCAGCAAAATTCTTTGGAGGCATGCCTTTGATCCTTGCCATTAATGATCCAAGGGATGCACCAAGGGCTTCCTTTACCGAAACCTTTGCCCAGATAGCCTCAGATTTTAAAGTGGCCATAGAGACTATGCCATCTACTGATTTTACCAGTATCCCTACATCCAGATATGGTCATGCCAATAAATGGGTTGCCGAAGCCTACCTGGCCAAAGCCTATCTGTTCTATACGGGGTACATGACCAATATTGAAGGCCAGTCTACTTCAGATTTGCCTTTGGCAGATGGTAGCTCCTTGTCCAAAAGCAATGTTCTTGCCTACTTGGACGATTGTATTGCCAATAGTGGTTATGAACTGGCTTCAGATTTTAGAAATTTATGGCCTTATTCCTATGTTAACCAAAGTGCCGGTACTACGGTACTGCCTTGGGCGGAAACAGAAGGTCTGTCCTGGGTAGGGCAGGACGGTCATTCCCCTACTTTTGGAACGGGAAACAAAGAAACCATGTTTGCCCTCAGATATTCCACTACCAGCTGGGGCGAAGGACAGAAGTACAACAATAGAATGCCCCTGTTTATGGGGATCCGTGATAACTCCATGGTCCCATTTGGACAAGGCTGGGGCTGGGGAACCGTAAACCCAAAACTTTGGAACCAGTGGGACGATACCGATAAAAGAAAAGTGGGCTCTATTTTAGAACTGGGCAATGCCGATCAAGGAACAGATGGATACGAAGGAGACAAAGGAGACCATGAGACAGGCTTTTTTAATAAGAAGTACACCACGGTACAACATCCAGATCCAGATGGTGTGGACGGGGTTAAGGGTATGTTTTACTTTTTGTACGACATGAACAACGGAGATCCCATGCAGTTATGGGCCGCCCAAGATTATATTTTAATGCGTTTTGCCGATGTCCTGTTGATGCATTCCGAAATTTCAGGTACGGCAGAGGGTATGAACCAAGTTCGTGTCCGTGCCGGATTGGGAGAAATAGGATATTCGTTGGAAGCCTTAAAGGAAGAGCGTTTGCACGAATTTGCTTTCGAGGGATTGCGATGGTTTGATTTGGTTAGATGGGGCGATGTCAACACCGCCTTTAACGATGCTATCAACGTTAGGAATTCTGGTATAGATGCCGTGTATAAGGTTACCTACCGTCCAGAGACAAAAGGCTTGGTGCCGGTTCCGGAAACCGAGATCCGATTATCGGGAGGAGTATATGAACAAAATCCAGGCTGGTAAATAGTTGTAACTAAAAATAAAGACAGATGAAAAATAATAGGATAATAATTTTAGGATGGTTGATTACATCACTATTCTTGGTAACCATAGGTTGTGAGCCCATTGAGGACAGGGATTATTTGGAGAATACTACCGATGTGGCCGGCGTACAGCTAGTAGCTACCCAAAGTACAGCTGGGGGCAACAAAATAGAACTTAATATGGCTACGCCGGGTGTTACGGGCTATTGGGACTATAATTTGGGCAGGGCCTACACGGATAAAGTAGAGTTTGTTTACCCCATTCCCGGTACTGCTACGTTTACCTTTACCGGAACCCTTGGAGCGGAATTTTTTACCAAAACCATAGATGTACAAATAGATCAGTTGGATAGTGCCTTGGATCAGGATTGGTATGATCTGGTGAGTGAGGATACTTCTGCCGGTAAAACCTGGGTTTTTAATGGAGGTCCTTCACCGGATGGGGGAAGATGGTGGTATATGTCCCCACCCAATGATCCAGGAGCTTGGGCAACGGCTTGGTGGAATGCAGCAGGGGATTGCTGTCCTCCCGCAGATGCCAGTGGAAAAATGAAGTTTGATCTGGATGGAGGAGCAAATTTCAGCTATTACTCGAGTCCCGATGCAGCACCAGAAACCGGGAATTTTGTCTTGGATGTTGAAAATCAGACCCTAAAGATCAATAATTCAAATATTTTGGGAGCCGAATCCCCAAGGGGAAATCCAGACGGACTATATACCATTATTTCCTTAACGGAGGAGGAAATGGTACTTTATTTGGACAATAATGACGGGGGTACCGGTTGGACATGGATTTTTAGGCCAGAATAATTTAAAAATTAGTCTGGGTTCTTGGGGAGGTATGTTGTTGGACCAAAGCAAGTGAGGTAACCGCAGCCCCCAAAAGAACGAATTACGGCAAAAAGGGACAATATAATTTTGTGCGATAACCAGTACAAAAGGGACCTATTTAAGTTGGTTAGTTTAGTTTTTCTTTAAGCCTTGCCGATATAAGGTTAATGTTGGCAAGGCTTTTTGTTTAAACCTCATAAACACCTATAATTAATTTGGAAATACAAAGGATGCATTGGATAATAGGATTTTTGGTAATAACCTCCTTTTCTTGTGGAGGCAATAATGAAGCGGATACTTTTACGTATACCGATGTGGACAAGGAGATGGTGCTACCTTCGGACCTTAGTTTAATGGTTGAGGTTATGGGGGGTGATGAGAATAATCCAAATGGCCTAGGTACCGGGGAGGTACAATTTTTTGCCTCGGCAAATGATGCTGTTGAATATGGTCTTGTTATAGATGGCGGTGCCGAGGAGATAACAAGTACAAGCGGTAAGTTTACTTATACGTTTAAAGAAGAGGGTACCCATGATTACAAATTAAGGGTCATGGCCTATTCCAGTACTGGCCATTCAATACAGCTCAGCAAAACGGTAAGGGTATTTGTAGACCGCTATGAGCCAAAGCTAATATGGTCCGATGAATTTGATGTGGACGGTGCGGTCTCTAAGGAAAATTGGAAGTTGGAAACCTTTGCACCCAATAATGGCAGTTGGTGGAATGGGGAATTACAGCATTATACCAATAGGCTGGACAATGCTTATGTTTCGGAAGGAACCCTAAAGATTGTTGCAAAAAAGGAAGAATTTACAGCGCAGGGTACTACCAAGGAATACACCTCCGCCAGGTTAAATTCGCTTTTTTCCTTCACTTACGGCAGGGTAGAGGTAAGGGCCAAGCTTCCCAGTGGGCATGGGACCTGGCCAGCTATTTGGATGTTGGGATCCAATATAGAAACAGTGGGTTGGCCTGCTTGTGGGGAAATAGATATTATGGAGCATTGGGGGCATGAGGCCGAGAAAATATCTAGCGCCACCCATACGCCATCCTGCCATGGTGGATGCACCGATGTAACTGTTGGAACCACTGTTATTGCCGATTACCATACGGAATTTCATGTTTATGCCGTGGAATGGACAAAGGATGCCCTTAATTTTATAATAGATGGAGAACAAGTCTACAGCTATAATCCAGCTATTAAAAACAATGATACCTGGCCGTTTACAAGGGATCAGTTTTTAATTTTAAATGTGGCCATGGGCGGTGACTGGTTTGGAGTTGACCCTAATTTTAAGGCTTCCACTATGGAGGTTGATTATGTAAGGGTGTATCAATAGTTCCAAACCGTACAATACATAAAAGCGGCTTTGCTCTTAATTGGTTGTGATGGTAGCCTTCTTAAATAAGAGCTGTATAATGGGATTTAAACCCGTTTTATGCAGCAGTCATGCATGCTGTACAACGGTCCCATATAGGGGTAAAGACAGATTGTAGGCGGTTGTGAGGAAAAGCCTACTTTTTATTAGTGAAACTCAATTTTGAGAAGTCAGTAAGACGCACTGAAAATTGAAAGTTGAACTAATCCCGCCTTTTTCGGCGGGATCTAGGTTCAATACCTCGACCCTTGGGGCGATTCCTATTATTGGGTTCAGGGATTGCCCTGAGGTTTAATACCTTTTATCCAACAAACTTTGCTGGAACAATTTAAAGATACGGGTATATTCATCTGTCCAGCTACTTGGTTCTACAAATCCATGTCTTTCTACGGGGTATACTGCCATTTCCCAATTGTGTTTTTCCAGTTCTATGAGGCGTTGTGACAAGCGTACCATGTCTTGAAAATGTACGTTGTCATCTACCATTCCGTGGAGGATCAACAAGTCACCTTTTAGTCCATCTGCGAAATAAATGGGTGAACTTCTTCGGTAGGCCAGACTATCGGTGACCGGGGTATTTAATATCCGTGCGGTATAACCGTGGTTATAAGCCGCCCAATCGCCCACAGAGCGTATTGCAGCACCTGCTTTAAAGGTATCAGGAGCCGTAAACATGCCCATTAGGGTAATAAATCCGCCATAGGACCCTCCATAGATGCCTATTTTGTCTTGGTCAATTCCCAATTCCTTTACCAAATATGCAGCTCCGTCTACCTGATCGGAAAGGTCTTTTCCGCCCATATGTCTGTAGATTCCGGTGCGCCAATCCCTGCCGTAACCGGCACTTCCCCTATAATCTATATCCAGTACGGTATAGCCATTGTCTACTAAAATGTTGTGGAACATATATTCCCTAAAATAGGTACTCCACCATTTATGGGCGTTCTGCAAGTATCCGGCCCCATGTACAAATATTACGGCCGCCTTATTTTTTATTGCGGTAGTGGGTTGATAGAGTCGCGCATGTACGGCTTTGCCATCCTTGGCCTTAAAGGTGATATATTCCGGATCGCGCCACGGGTAGTTCTTAAATTCTTTTGTAGTGGAAAAGGTAATTTGCTTCGCCTCTGCTTTGGATTTCTTCCAAATGGGATTGTCCTGAAGGTAAAGCTCTGTTGGCCTGTTGCTGTACGAATGTAGTATGGCCATTTTACGTTCATCAGGAGAAAGGGTAACCTGGTTTCCCCCTGTCATCTGGGTCAACTGTTGCATTTTTCCACCGCCAATGGGCATGCTATAAAACTGTCGGTCCCCAGGATGGTTCTTATTGGCCGTGAAATACCAGCGTTTCTTATCATTGGAGATTTGTGGATCGTAGATCTCAAATTCACCTGCCGTAAGGGCTTTGATTTTTTTGGAGGTCACATCCTGAACGTACAAATGGGAATACCCTGTTTTTTCGGATTGGAACCAGATACTTTTTCCATCTGGCATCCAGCCCATTGCACCCCCTCTATAACCGCCAATACCAGGGCCCGCAATCCAAGCCTGGTCATGCTGCCGGTCCAAGGTAGAAACCGTACCGCTCTCGGGGTCCAAGAGGACTATCCACCGGTCCTTATAATCATTGCTATTGATATCCAATACCGCATATTTCCCATCTTCACTCCACATGGGGCCGTTGATATAGCCTATCCTATTTTTGTTTTCATAGGTTTTATTGGGGTAGTCCTTGGTATATTCCGGAACATAATCCAAACCTTGCAAACTGTCCAAGACAACTGGATACTGCTTTCTGTTATTTACGTCATAAACAAACATTTTGTATTCATTGGGTTCGTCGCCCACCTTGGATCGGGTAGTTTGATCTTCGGTATAACCAGATTCGGTAACGTAGTGGGGTACCATAGTGTTTTCCTTGGTTTTGGGCGACTTGGTACTTAGGTATGTAATGTATTTTCCATTGGGACTTATGGTCAGCTTAGAAATAGAGGTACCATTGGGATCAATGGGCAAAGGGCCAATGGCATCCAAACGTTTCTTCATTTCCGCGGTAGCGTCTTTTTTTTCTTTTCGGCTACGCAGTACGTCAAACAAACCTATTTGGTCTTGGTATAGCCATTCGTTTTTGGGACTTTTTTTCTTATCGGTTTTGCCCCGTTCAATTTTAGTAAGCTGTACCGTACTTCCAGTGGCAATGTCCCAAGTGTAGAGGTTGTTGCCCTGCTCATAGGCTACTTTGCTACCGTTGTCCGTAAAATGGGGGGCACTTTCGTATTCTTCGGTTTGGGTAATTGGGGTGATGTGGAGGGTCTTAAGGTTCACCATATAGATATCTCCCCCTTTGGCATATATTTTTAATGTTCTTTCCTTGTTAAAAACTCCGTTGGGATTTGGCAGGGAATGTGACGTTTTAAAATCTGTTTTTATGGTCTTGGCCAGTTTTAGAGGGTAGGCGTACAGGGAGTCGCTTTGTGCCTGTTCAGGGTTCCAATTAAAATACAGGGTTTGGCCGTCTAGAGACCATTGGGGGTTGGAAGGCAGATGACCAACAAAGTTGGCACCCTGCATAATTTCTTTAATAGATAAGTTTGATGTGTTTCCCTGCTGGGCAATGGAGGAGGTAAGGCACAATAGTATGGTGCCGCACAATAGCCAAATGTTCTTCATGTTCCTTTATTAATATGCTAATAGCCTTAGGTATTCCCTTTTCTGTATAAGAAAGGAAAGGGTAAATATCCTAATTCTGTCTAAATATCACAACCTTATACGGAATAAGATATGGCTGTTTTAAGGCTACGGTAAAAAATGTTTTATAGGGATGTACTGTAGTAGCCAGTTGGCCTTAGTGGGTGTTCCTTGCTTCAAATTCCGGGCAATCTATACGAATCTCCGTATTTAACAATTCTTTGTTCAACAGCTGGCAAAAGTCTTGATCTCCCTGCTTGTTGTAGAATTTGCAACCATAGCAACTGCGCTGTACGTTGAGAATGCCGCTTCTGTTCAATTGGTAGATAAGCTTGCTCAAGGTGCCAAAGAGCAGTTCCAACTCCTCTTTATTGGCGGATTGGAGTTGCGTCTGTAGGGGATTGGCAAAATCGGCGGTCTCTTCAATTATGCGTTGGCCTTGTTGGGACAGGCCTATGGAATAACTCCTACTATCACTGGAGGAGTATTGTTTGCTGATCAACCCTTTTTTGTCCAATACCCTTATGGCGTCACTAATGGTAGGCTTGGTAACATTAAATTCCTTGGCAAGGTGGCTTACGTTACAAAGATCTGTCTTATGATAAGCCACAAATATTAGGATCTGTATCTGAATGGGGCTCAATCCCAGGTTTTTGGCTTTATCCCATAACAATACCTTGAACGCTTCCGATATCCGTTGAAGACCTGCAACAATTTTACTGGAAATGTCCGATTCTTGATGCTCTGGGTTAAAAATACTCTTGTCCATATAAAAGCCTGTCGGGATTTGCCCGACAGGCAAAGTTAGTAATCCTAATTATAGGTAAGGCATTATTTCCTGCCTTAGTGTTTTTGGAGTAATCTGGGCCTTTTGTAATTAGGAGTCCTAATAAAATAAATTAAAAAAAGTTAAGCTTTTACATCGGCCATGGAAGCACCATAATTAATGTGCAATACATTGCCGTTAGGTGTAACTAGGGCAGGAACAGATTTAACCCCTGCTTTTTCTGCCTCTGGGATACGTGATTTGTTGTTGCCAAAATGTACAATCTCTACATTTTGTGCTCCGATAAGTTCCAAGATGTCATGTTCTGCACTGACACAAACAGGACAGCCAGCGTGATAAAAAACCGATTTTTTCATTGTTTATAATTTTAAGTTATTGCACTATTGCCATACAAATATAGTAAGGAATCCTAACGAAACAAATTATTATGAATATTTTAATTTGAAATAAACCTAATTTGTAAGGGGTGTAGGTTCTAGTTGGGTTAGAATTTTTCAAAGGGCTGTTGCTGAATGCAGCTGTAAAACCGGGCTTCCGATTTCTTGAAAACGATTACTCTTTAAGGTTTAATTCAAAATATTTGGCCGATTCGTGTGGATTATGGCGATAGGCAGAAATTTCTTTAAAACC
>JBFHGV010000047.1:0-10780 GCA_041582955.1 Arenibacter sp. | reverse complement strand
TGCTGCCACAACAGCAACAAATTTCCGGTACCGTCACCGATAACTATGGTCCCATGTCCGGGGTACATGTACTTATAAAAGGTACCAAAACGGGTACCTTTACCAACCCCCAAGGGGAGTACTTTCTTTTGGTAAACAATAATGATATCCTTGTCTTTTCCTATCTGGGTTACCACAGCAGGGAACTGCCCGTACTGGGCCGTACCACAATGGACGTAGAGATGAAGTCCGAGGTCACCGAGCTTCAAGAGGTGGAGGTCAATGCCGGGTATTATACGGTGAAGGAAAGGGAGCGCACGGGGAGCATTGCCAGGGTCACCGCCAAGGAAATAGAACTGCAGCCCATCGTAAGTCCGTTGGAGGCCCTGCAGGGCCGGATGGCGGGGGTAGAGGTGGTACAGCCCAATGGTGTACCGGGGAGCGCGCCCAGGATACGGATAAGGGGACAGAACAGCTTAAGGAACGGTAGCGAGGACAATGGCAACCTGCCCCTTTATATTGTGGACGGAGTACCCATAAATGCTGCTCCCATCCATAGTTATAGCGGATTGACCAATTCTACGGGGCTGGACCCGTTAAATACCTTGAACCTGGCCAATATAAAAAGTATAGAGGTGCTGAAGGATGCAGATGCCACGGCCATTTATGGCTCCCGTGGGGCCAATGGGGTAATCCTTATAAGTACAAAAACGGGCAGGGGATCTGAAGGGAAAACCCAGGTGGACGTCCGTCTTTATTCCGGTCTGAGCAGGGCCTCAAATCGGTTGGACCTCCTAGATACGGAACAGTACCTTTCCCTTAGAAGGGAAGCTTTTGAAAATGATAATGTGGCACCTACAACATTCAACGCGGTAGATCTGGTAGTATGGGACCAAGACCGGAATACCGACTGGCAAAAGGAACTGTACGGGGGAACGGCTACGGTAACGGATCTGAACATAGGGGTATCGGGCGGTAATAAAAATACTTCTTTTGGTTTCGGGGGTTCCTATCATACGGAAGGTACCGTATTTCCAGGAGGCTCCAAATACAACAAGGTAACTGCGAACTTCAATCTTGACCACTATTCCAGGGATGCCAGGTTCCGATTGAACCTGACGGTAAACTATGGACTGGACGATAACCGGCTTTTCAATGGCTCTTCCTTTGTAGCACAGGCCCTGAGCCTGCCACCCAATGCCCCCGCACTATATAATGATGATGGCAGCCTTAATTGGGAGGGTTCCACATGGACGAACCCATTGGGAATTCTTAAGATGGATAGCCGTGCCCAGGCCAATAACCTGATCTCCAATGTTGGTTTGTCCTATAAGATCGGTAAGGCAATTACCTTGAGGACCAATATGGGATATACCTTTTTGGACAGTGGGGAGAAGTTGAGACGGCCTATAAGCGCTTATGATCCTGCAAATTGGGACAGGGCAACGCATAGCTCCCTTCATTCCCTCACCAAAAGGAAATCTTGGATCATTGAACCCCAGATCATATACCATGGTTCCAACCAATTAGGGAATCTCGATGCCCTTTTGGGTACTACCTTCCAGCAAAACAATGATAATATTATCAGGATGACCGGAACGGGGTATTCCAACGAGCATTTGATAGGTAACCTGGCCGCAGCCGATGCGGTCACCGTGGGCACCAATGAGAATGCCCTGTATAGGTACAATGCCATATTTGGACGGATAGGATATAACTGGAAAAGAAAATATTTTATAAATCTTACGGGAAGAAGGGATGGTTCCTCACGTTTCGGAAAGGATAAAAGATTTGCCAACTTTGGTGCCATCGGGGCGGCCTGGATCTTTTCTAAAAATAACCAATTGGACAAGGACCGATCCTTTTTATCCTTTGGGAAGTTCCGTGCCAGCTATGGCCTTACCGGGAGCGACCAGATCGGAAATTATAGGTATTTGGATGCTTATGAGGTTACCCCTGGGCCAGGGGGACTATATCCTACCCAGCTTACCAACCCCGATTATTCATGGGAATCCAACAAGAAATTGGAAGCCGCTGTGGAGCTCGGATTCTTTAAGGACATGATCAATTTTGGTGTGAGCTGGTACCGCAACCGCTCTTCCAACCAATTGGTGGGCTACCAACTTCCTTCAATAACGGGTTTTACCACTGTTCAGGCCAATCTGCCCGCAACCGTACAGAATAAAGGATTGGAAATAGAGGCATCTACCCTTAATTTTAATACCAAATATTTTAGGTGGCGAACATCCCTTAATATTTCATATCCAAATAACGAATTGGTCGATTATCCCGACCTGGAACAGTCATCCTATGCCAATCTGTATAGAATAGGCCACCCTTTAAATATTGCCCTTCTGTACAATTATGATGGTATTGATCCCGAAACAGGACTTTATCGGGTGGTGGACGTCAATGAGGATGGCAGGTTGGATTATGCGGACCGAACGATCATCCTGGACCAGAACAGAAAATATTTCGGAGGTGTCCAAAACGAGTTCAACTATAAGGGCCTTTCATTGAACTTCCTACTGGAATTTGTAAATCAGGACGGTATTAGGCAACCCAGTACCCCTCCGGGGAGAAACAACAATATACCCCAGGGACTGAACAATGTTTGGCGGGCGGAGCGCCAGCAAACGAACGTCCAAATGGCCTCACAGGCCTTCCCTGCCTATATTGCCTATCTCAATATGCAGAACAGCGACTTTAATTATGTGGATGCATCGTTCATTAGATTAAAGACCCTTTCCATGGGCTATGCACTGCCCAGCTCTATATTGCAAGGGGCCCATGTGAGTGCATGCCAGATCTATGTGCATGCACAGAACCTTTTTACGATAACGGGCTACAAGGGCCTGGACCCTCAAAGGCCCGGTTCTACCCAGTTACCGGCCTTAAGAAGTATAACCTTGGGAGTCCAGTTACAATTCTAAAAACAAGAACTATGAAGACACTATTTTCAAAATCGGGCATTATTGCCATTGCGTATTTTACCATGCTCTTAATTTCCTGCGAGAAATTTGTGGATGTGGATGTCCCCGACCATATGATCGTAAGCGAATCGGTTTTTGGGGACGATCAAAGTGCAATGTCGGCCATACAGGGGGTATACAACCAGTTGTTCAGGGCGGATTTTTCTTCCGGAGGGGGAAGGTCCGTGACCCTGCTGTCCGGATTATCGTCGGATGATTTTAAAATAACGACCTCCTCCAAGGAATACTTGGAATACCATGGGAACCAAATTTTGATAACCAACAGCTATAATCAGGTACTCTGGTCCAGCATGTACAATGTCGTCTATATGGCAAATTCAATTTTGGAAGGGGTTTCAAATTCTGGGACTTTAAGTAGGGCCGTTCAACAACGATTGATCGGCGAGGCCAAATTCGTGCGTGCGTTCTGTTATTTCTATTTGGTCAATCTTTATGGGAAAGCACCATTGATACTCGGTACCGATTACAAGGTCAATTCCTTGGCATCAGGGTCCGATACCGAAACCATATACGGTCAAATTGTTCTGGACCTGAACGATGCCATAGAATTATTGGGAGTTGGATATGCAGATGGTGAAAGAACCCATGCCAATAAGTTTGTGGCCAAGGCCTTATTGGCCAGGGTACATCTATTTCAAGGGAACTGGGAAAATGCCAAAACATTGAGCAGCGAAATAATTGCCCAAGCTTCCACATTTGGGATATTGGACGATCTGGACCAGGTTTTTCTTGCCAATAGCAAGGAGGCCATTTGGCAAATTTCCCCGCTGGGAAGGGGCAATAGCCTGACCCATACCGAGGAAGGCAATATTTTTATCAAGACCTCTTTGACCAACACGGCCATCGGACTCTCGGATAATTTGATGGACTCTTGGGATGTAGGGGATAGGCGCCATACCAATTGGGTAGGCCGGTTTGATGGTAGCGGTCCCGATGAGACCTATTATTATCCCTTTAAATATAAGGTCCGTTATGATAATTCGGGAGGCGCTATCACGGAATATTCCATGGTCCTGCGCTTGGCGGAACAGTACCTAATCCGTGCCGAGGCCAATATTAAATTGGGCAATCTTCGGGAAGCCATTGCCGATCTGGACGTTCTGAGACAACGGGCCGGGATTTCACTATTGGCCGATTCATCCCCCAATTTGAGTGCTCCGGACCTCCTGGAAATTGTACTAAAGGAAAGGAGGAACGAACTGTTTGCGGAGTGGGGACACCGTTGGCTGGACCTAAAACGACATGGGATAGCGACAGAGGTGTTGGGGGAGACTAAGGACAATTGGGACCCTACCGCGGTGCTTTATCCCATACCGGAGGATGAAAGGTTGAAAAACCCCAATCTGGATCAAAATACAGGATACTAAAATTCATGATTTAAATTTTTAGGATGAAAAGAATTATAAGAACCCTAATGGTCCTTTGGATATTGCATAATTCTACAATAATATGGGGACAGACCTCGAACCATATGGAAAGCAACATTCCACCTTTGGACCCAGGGATACGACATGGCCAATTGGCCAACGGATTTCAATATTATATAAAACCTATCCCTAATTCAGGAGCAAAGTTGTCCATGCGCCTTTATGTGAAGGTAGGAACGTTTCAGGAAGACCCGGATCAATGGCAATTGGCCCATTTTACGGAACATATGGCCTTTGTAAGGACGCAGAACTTTACCAATATAGGTGCAAACTTCGACATTTTATCATCTATGGGAATGAAGCAGGGAGATGTCTTTGCTTTGACCGCTGGAAACTTTACGAACTATTGGTTCGATATTCCGGCCCAAAACCCAACTGCACTTACAAATGGCCTTTTGTGGTTCCACGATATCATCAGTGGAAAAATGGAATTTAGAAAAGAGGAAGTTGATGGGGAGCGGGGACCTTTTTTTCAGGAATATCTTTTTCGAAATGGTAGGGGACGTTATTTGGATAGGAAAATCTCAGAGGGCATATCGGAGTGTTCTAAAAACCCTATACATCCCGATGATTATAATAGGTACGTCCAGACTTTTGATATGGAAAAGCTGGTGCGTTTCTATAGGGATTGGTATCGGCCGGACCTGTCGGCCATTATGATCGTTGGGGACGTACAGGATCTGGATGCCCTGGAAAAACAGATCCGTAAAAGCTTTTCGGACTTAAGGGCGGTCAAAGGGCCAAGGGCCAAAGTGGATTGTGCCAAAGAATATCTAAAACGCCCGGACCAGTTCATTGTCCTTGAGGATTCAAAGAACCGGTCCAGTACCGATATTGACAACAAGGTGCTTGTACATTCCTTCATAAGGGACAATGGGGCCGTACTGCCCACTTTGGACAGCAACCGGTCAGCTTTGGCTATGGCCCTATTAAGTGAGGTAATCAACATGAGAACAGATCAAGCGTCCCAGGATTTGGGCAATACTTCCTATCGCCTAAGAAGCTTTTACGACCCTTCCGATGAATTTCCGGCCATTGAGATGAAATGGGAGACCAGGGAAGGAAAAGTGAGGGACTCGATAGAATTTGTCGCAAAAGTGCTACGGCATATCAAAGTAAGGGGTATTGATAGAACGGAGTGGGAGAATATGAAAGGGACGGCGCTTAAAAAACTAGAAAACGATACCGGTGCAATACAATATTGGTTAGATCAGATCAGGGACCATTTTGTTCTGGAAAGACCATTGCCGAAAGACAAAAACCTAATATTGCAAAATTGGTTAGGGGACCTTTCCCTTTCGTACATAAATGGGATATTGTCCAGATCTATCCCCGATATACCACAGGATATTGCTGTTATTGCACCAAATGGGAGTGAAGTTCTGAAATTGTCGGAAGGGGAGGTCAGGGAATGGATCTTAGGAATAAACCAGGGACCCCTTATGGAGGTTTCCAGACAGGCGGAAATAACCTCGTTGATGGATGCTGACAAAGTGGATGGGCTTATACCTGTAGGATATGAAGAAAAGGAGGACTACAAATTGGGGGTCAAGGAAATCTTCCTTGGCAACGGGACCAAAGTGGTATTGCAGAAAGGCAGTTTTAAGGATAATATCACGGTACACGGCTTTAGTTTAAAGGGGACTTCTTCATTTTCAAGAGAGGATTTTTATTCAAGTACAAATGCTCCTTCAATCGTAAGAAATTCCGGTGTAGGCGAATTAAATAATTTCCAATTGAACAAGTATCTCCGAAATACCAGTATCCCTGTGACGGTACTGCCCTATATGGAATATACAGAAAGCGGGATCAAAGGGGAATCCGACCTACAGGACTTTGAAAAGTTGATGCAACTCATCCACTTGTATTTTACGGCACCACGAAAGGATTCCTTGGCCTTTAAGTACTGGCAAGAAAAACAAAGGGACCGATATCATAAACAATCCGCCGAGTCGTTGATGTATACGGATATGCTCAATGAATTTATGGATAAGGTTTCCAATGATAGCATCATATTCCGTCCAATGGGGGGTACAAAACATTATAATGGGATAGGAAGAACCGATCAGGACCAGGCGTACAAGGCCTATTCCCAAATATTCGGCAATGCACGGGATTTTACCTTTTTGATCAGTGGAAATTACGAAGAAAAGAGGATTTTACCTTTGATCCGAAAATATTTGGGCAATCTGCCCAATCTGCAAGTGCCGGACATGCATATGGAGCCGGTCATGAAACATGAAGTGCACCATTTTTCCGAAATCAGATCCGAGCTATCGGGCCTGTCCTCCGAAAACACAAAGATCAGGATCAAATACATATATCCCGCAGAGGAAAAGTTGGATTGGAGAGAAAGGATCGGATTCGAATTATTAGCATGGGCATTAAGTGCCAAACTTGATGGATTGCGCTATGTAAACAAACGGGACGTATTTTCTGCAAGGGCCCATCAATGGTATTATGCGTCTATTGGATGGAATGTTATTTCGATAGATCTGGAGTGTTCCGTGAAAGATACCAAAGTGATAAGGAAGGACATATATAAAATAATCAATAATATAAAGAATCAAAAATTGGACGATGCCACTTTCCAATATGTGGCGGAAACCTATTACAACAAATATAGAGCTCAAAGGGTAAAAAATAGCGCACAGAAGATGCAGGAAAAAATTTATCGCACTATCCGTTTTGAAGAACCATACGTTTCCCCGGAAGAAGTTGAAGGCTATGTAAGGTTGTTGACCCCCAGAGATATTTTGAAAAGTGCCCAAAAAATCCTTGATGAGGATTATTGTTCCGAATTCATATTGAAAGGCTCGGAAAAGGAAGCTTATATGGAATAGTTGTTCTAGGGATGGCCAAAATTAAGCCCCGTATTTTGTTACAAATACGGGGCTAGTTCAATGTCCCTAATCCGTAATGGTATACGGTGTAGTAGTATTGGAATCGTACGGTTCTTGCAGGTCAAAATCCTTATAGAGTGTATAAGGACCTGGATTCTGAAGACTCTGTACAATTACTTGGCAATCTTCCCCGGTCCCTTCGCATGGGACGGTATTGATCTTATGTGGTGTACCTCCACCTAGATCGATCCATGCATCGGAATCCAGAGCGGCATTTACAGTTGTAAACGACATTCCAACGGCAAAAATGATTGCCAATACGGGCAATAAAAATTTAGTTTTCATAATACTTAGATTTATATTAACAATAAGTGCCTACTCTCTTTTACAGGTTTTCGGTCTTCCCCCTGCTCTTGCTGCGCAACAAAATATTTTTAACGTGAGTTCGATTTATATTTAATTGTTAATGAGTTATTTATGATAATTTTGTCCGGTCGAGCGCCCGCCCGTACCGAACAGTACGTTCGGGCATGGATAGAGACCTCAATTTAAAGATATAACTGTCAAAATAACCTCTCGACTCCGCTCGAGGAGACAGTAGCAATTTTAGAATTTACACGAAATCACGTTTTTATTATTTTAATCTTAATACAAGGCAGTCTTTAATTCTCTAAGATTTTCCCCAATTTTTCCAAGAAACCTTGTTAAGACTATTTTTGACATGTTGTGAACATTTTCATTTTAAAAGTTCCCCATGTGCATCTATAATTTTTTGTTCCTTAAGGGACAGCGCAATACCCAATCTTGCCAATAACGAAAACAGGATATTGAGCACCAAATGCTGTTCCCAGGACAGCAGGGAGATAATGCCCCCACAGGAACAGGGCCTGTAGGGGGCAAAAAATACAATGGCCACGGTATAGCCCGTAAATAGCAGCATTAGGCCCAATGCGCCATAAAAACCTATCAATCTGGTTTTTTTCCAAATCAAAAGAAGGGCAACGGCCAGTTCCGATAGCGGTAAGGTCCAAGAGGCCAGGGTCGCCATGGTTCTGCCCCCGAGAACGGGCGAATTTAGGATACTGTCATAGAATAAATTGGGAACCAAGAGTTTGGTGAGTCCGGTATAGACAAATAGGATTATAAACAACAGGCAAATCACCTCAACAATTATTCCCCTATATCTTGCAATCCATTTCATGTTCATTGGTTTGATATTCAATGGAATAAAGTTAAGAAGGTAGTTGGATCTATTTTGAGCAATATTTATCTAAACAGGATTATTTTAGTAACTATATATAATAATAATTAAGATGTGAGGATAACAATCTTAGTTCGGTGGGTGTATACCCGTAGCGTTTTTTGAATTCCCTGGCTAAATGGTTGCCCTGCTTGAATCCTACCGATCTAGCGATATATCCGATTTTTTTATTGGTATATTGGATAAGGGTGTGCGCTTTCCTAAGCCGCTGGTCCTTGATAAATTGAAAGACTGTCATCCCGTACAGTTCCTTGAATCCATTTTTTAATTTATATTCGTTGGTGCCCATAGTGTGTGCCAGATCCAAAATGTCAGGAATTGATTCGTTCAGGTGTGCTACAATATATTTTTTAATGGAATGTATCATCTCTATATCCAAGGTGTTCAGGATATATTTATGGCCCTTTTTATTCTTGGGTATTTGTGTTCGCCCTCCATGTGTTTTTTGGAGATCTAAATTTAAAATATCCTCAGGAGCCTCCCTTTGAAGGGAGACCTTAATTGATGTAACAATGATCTTTTGATTTAGGTACTGCTCATCGGGAAAGTACAATACCTTGCACTGTGCAGGGAACAAAAGACCGTAGTTGGTCAAAAAGCTCAATTGTAAGGTTGTTTCCCGTTCGGGTCCGCTGATAATTCCTTTCACCCCCTGGTCCCAGACTTTATGGGAATCGGTATAGAGCAACTTTTTAAATGTAAGACCTAAAATGTCGTTTTCTTCATAATGCAACAACTTTTTTACTCCATTGTTCATTTTAATGATATTGCGGGATCTATCCAGGAAAAAGAGCATTTGCGTGACTACCGTATAGGAATAAAATGGCCTTGAAAACCCAAGACGCATTATGGACCCCCTTATTTGTTCCGTTATCATATTGACCAATACCGATAGAGCCTCCAAATGGTCTTTGCTATTGGTACGTTCAATCTGCTGGAAATAATCACCATTGAGCATTGCGAATAGTTGTTGGTACAGATTTTCCAATCTGTGGCTGTTCTCCAATTTGTCCATGATCCTTAATTTTGATGTTTGTAATAGTTTTCTGTTTAACTACTAACGGGAAACAGCTTGGGCAAATGGGTGTAGGAATTCCAATGCCGACGTTTCATCCGTGAACATTTTTATTCGGAACGGGGAAATATCGTTGATATATATTTTGGTAAATATAGTAGACAATGGGGTCTTGGAAACGAATGCCAGGGCGTTGATCAACAAAGTGCCTTCTACGGCAAAGTATCCTCGGGCTTCCTTGGAGATTTCCCTTAGACCCCTGATATTACACAATATGGGATAGACCTTTCCCTGTTGGAATGTCAGGCGTTGGGCAACTACTTTCATGGCGTCCCCTAGAAATAAGTTTACGTTCTCTTTGTAAACAATATGGAGGATGCCGTTTTCTAGCCGAAAGGATGCAAATTCATTTTCTTCATACTTTTTCATGATATTTAAAAAAAATCGGTTCAAATTACATATTTTTCTAATACATATAATAAGATAATTCTTATTAAACTTGTTAAATAAGTATCCATAATGGATAAAAAAATATCTGAAAGGGATTATTTTTATTTATGGATAGGTTCTCAGTTCTTGGTAGATTGTTCGAAAGGGCCTATACTTTATGTATAGGATAGATTCAAAAGAGTTTGCAACCTCTATTTAAACCATCCAATTCTTGGACCCTTCTATCTATCCGGATTGCCTTCCGGCGTATATTCGGTAGTTCTGGAGACCTTTTTTGGAAAAATATTGAGGAAGAGCATCCTGAAATAGCACTCGATATTTCCAATTATTAAATATGGGGCTCGAAAAATTCCTATTTAGTAAGATGAAAATCCGATTAATAGGTTGTGGCCAAATGTATTACAACGGCCTCGGCATCGAGTAGTTCGGGGTTGCATACACTTGTCTTACGGCCTCTCAATTAGGTTGGTATATGGGATTTTCAATACTGGATCCTAATAAGTATTTATCCTCACATCCTTGAACATAAACGGATTTCTGCTAATTAATAGGTCCTTGCCACTTGCGGTGGTTACATTCTTAAGGATTATTTCATTGCTTCTGATATATGGAAATTTCTCCTGATAAGTGTCGTCCGTCATTTCTTCATTAAAGTTTTTAAAAATGGCTGGCCCTTCATAGTCTTCCGGATGATTGCTGTCATCTATGCGGAGGTTTTCTATGGTAATCCTTTCCGGCATATAACAGGTGTAACCAAAATTATGCTGCCCAGAGTAGGAACCTCCTATAATGTTGGCTTCGGTTGGTTTGCC
>JBFHGV010000046.1:0-10913 GCA_041582955.1 Arenibacter sp. | reverse complement strand
CCGCCACAAATGGCACTGACCCCACAAGAAAAATATGATGTAATAGCATTTATCAGGGAAAACTATGTAAAGAACCATAACAAGACGGCCTATTTTGAGGTTGATTCAGAGTATTTGACAAACTTACCCAAGGGATCCTCAAAAGGTCCGGCTACCAAACCTTATCACCCTTGGTCCGATATGGATTATGGAAACTTTCTAATCAACACCTATGAATTGGTGGACTCGGAAACAGGGATTGAACGATTTCATTCGCCTGGACCACGACCTTATGCGGACGAGAATTATCTGAAAAACAACTTTGCCTATAAAGGAATCGCGGTTAGGTTGGATGAAGGTTCCGGGGGTGTTTCCAAAGGCAAGGCCTGGATGATATTTGACCACGACCTGATGCGGGTAGCAGGGGGATGGACCGGAGAAGGATTTATAGACTGGGAGGGTATTTTATTGAACGGCCATCATGAAACCTACCCTAGAACCGTTGGCAAACTACATTTTGAAACCCCAGTAGCACCTGCTTGGGCAAATCCGGAAACTGGGTCATTTGAAGATCCACGGTTCAAAGCCCGCGATGGTCGAAGATTTGGCCCACTACCTAAAAAATGGTCCCATTTTAAAGGAATTTACCACAGTGGTAAAAATATCATTATCTCCTATAGCGTAGGAAAGGCCAACATTCTGGAACGTCTTGGCATGGAGAAATCCGCAGAACAGATGGTTTTCACCAGAACCTTGAACATTGAGCCCTCTGACAGAACTTTACGAATGCGGGTAGCCCCAGAAGGAGTAAAAGTTGAAATGAAGGGAGAAGGAGCTTCTCTAAGCCACTCACAAGGTTTTGTAGTCCTGGAAATTCCAAAAGGCAAAATGGCCAATATCAAATTATTCATAGCGGGATCCAACGCAAATGATTTGTCCAAGCTAGTTCAAAATACCACTGGTCCGGAAAATCTGTACAAATACCTCCAGGGCGGGGAACCAAGCTACAAACAGGAGATTGTCACCACTATTATCAAAGGAAAGGAAGATGGCCCCATAGCCATGGACCAACTCACCCCTCCCTATGACAACCCCTGGGGCAGTCGTTTCAAATTAAGTGGCGTCGATTTTCTCGAGGATGCCAACATCGGCGTCTTATGCACCACGGACGGTGACATATGGTCTGTAGAGGGGCTTACGGACAATACCGGCAAACTACGTTGGAAACGAATTGGCACTGGCCTTTTTCAGCCATTGGGGATCAAAGTTGTAAATGATGAAATCTATGTCATTTGTAGAGACCAACTTGTAAAGTTGAACGATCTAAACGGAGATGGGGAAACAGATTTTTATGAGAGTTTCAATAACGATCACCAGGTAACCGATCATTTTCATGAGTTCGCCATGGGTCTACAGACAGACCAAGAAGGTAATTTCTATTATGCCAAAAGTGGTAGACATGCCAGAGAGGCCTTAATTCCACAGCACGGCACTCTACTAAAGGTAAGTAAAGACGGTTCTAAAACAGAAATTGTTGCTACTGGGTTTAGGGCAGCAAATGGTGTATGCATTAATCCGGATGGTAGTTTTATCGTCACCGATCAGCAGGGCTTCTGGAACCCAATGAACAGAATAAACTGGGTAGAGGGCAAAGGGAAATTTTATGGCAATATCTGGGGGTACAATCCCCCAAAGGACACCACAAGGTTGGGGATGGAACAGCCTATGGCTTGGATAGATATGGAGTTTGACCGGTCGCCCTCAGAACTCTTGTGGGTAAACAGTAAAAAATGGGGGCCCTTGGATAAAGGCTTGCTCAGCTTTTCATATGGTTACGGCAAGATTCAACTTGTTTTGCAGGAAAGAGTTGGGAACCAAAGACAGGCAGGGGTAGTAGACCTTCCAGGAGTAAAGTTTATGACCGGGATCATGCGAGGTAGGTTTAATCCGCAAGACGGCGATCTATATGCCTGCGGAATGTCGGCATGGGGTACTTCCCAAAATATGAAAGGAGGAGAATTTTACAGACTTCGCTATACCGGAAAATCACTGTCCGTACCTATTGCCCTAAGTGCAGAGAAGGATGGAATGGTATTAACGTTCCCTTCCAAATTAGACACCTCCAAAACCGAAGACAGTGCAAATTTTGAGGTGCAAACTTGGGAATTGCTCAGAAGTAGTAAATATGGATCAAAACGGTATAATATAAAAACACTCCATATTGCAAAGGCAAGTGTAGGAGAAGACGGCAAAAAAGTAAAACTGATATTGCCGGACATAGCCCCGGTAGATGTCATGAAAATTACGTATAAGGTCACCGATTTGAACGGCAATGAATTAATAGGAAAGCTCCAGAACACCATACACCAACTTAAGGAAATTACGATGACGGAGTAGCACAACCCCAACAAAGCCCGGGTTCCCAACAACCCGGTTTATAGGAAAGACCGTGCTCTACAATACTTTTTAACTCTATACTCATAAGAAATAAAAAACACTGTAGATCAAGTATTTCAAGATAGTTTTATTCCATTATAATACCCTTTAAAAAAATTCCAACACTCTCCTAACTACAAGGAGCACCAGCTATTACAATAGCTACACACAACATCCATTTATTATATAAAATACATAATATCAACACTATAAGATTATGTTTCTTAGTCAATATAATACAGTCATCCGCTAATAGAGAGGATTGTCAAAAACTGCTAATCTATTATTTTCACGAATTAATTAATCTAACTTTAATAACACATGAAAAAAACATCTAAGCTCAACCTGTTATCCAGGTTGCTTCTACTGGGTATTGCATTTTTAGCCTCAGGCTACACCTTTGCCCAAGACCTGGAGATTACAGGAACCGTTAGTGATGAGAACAACGCCCCTTTACCTGGTGTAACGGTATTAATTAAAAATACCACTACAGGTACTACAACAGATTTTGATGGACAGTATACACTTAAAGCCTCTCCTACCGATGTTTTAAGTTTTAGCTATTTGGGCTATATCACCCAAGAGATTACCGTAGGCTCCAAAACTACAATAAACTTAAGTATGGAACCGGATGCCCAAGCTTTGGACGAAGTGGTCGTAACCGCCCTAGGTATTAGTCGGGAAAAACAAACACTAGGTTATGCAGTTCAAGAGCTGGGCGGTGATAAGCTAACCACCACACCTGAAAGCAATGTCATAAATTCCCTTTCTGGGAAAATTGCCGGGATTCAGGTAACCAATGGAGGTAGTACGGTTGGATCCTCATCAAGAATTGTAATTCGTGGAAATTCATCATTTTCAGGAAACCAGCCTTTGTTTATTGTTGACGGTACGCCAATTGACAACTCATCTCCAAACCTTGCCGGTAATGGTGGTGTGGATTGGGGTAACACCGCATCGGACATAGACCCCAATAACATTGAATCCGTATCCGTCTTAAAAGGGGCCAACGCCTCAGCACTATACGGTAGCCGTGCCGCAAATGGAGTAATCATAATTACCACAAAAAAAGGAGGCAAAAACGGTAAATCACTTGGTGTCAACTTTAACTCATCTGTGGTTTTCGACAAGGCATCCTACTTTCCTAACCTACAAAATGAGTACGGAGGCGGAAGAAATGGAAGTGAATTCATCTATAATCGATACAACTCCACCAACAATACAAATTTGACCTACAATGAATACGCCAAACAATTTTCATTCAATTATGTAGATGGAATTGGAGGAGGAACAAACGACGCTGTTTCAATAAACTGGGGACCAAGATTGGATGCAGGCCTATTATTGGACCAATGGTCCACTGGCCCTAACAGCCCTTATGTGTCAAGACCCAATAACATTAAAGAATGGTTTGACACAGGTGTCACCATCCAAAACAATGTTTCCGTAACCGCAAACGGTGAAAAATCCTCTGGGAGAATTTCTTATACCAATGTAGACACCCAAGGTATGATAGACAACACAGGGCAAGAAGAAAACGTTCTTTCTGCCAATGTAAACCTAACACCCTCCGAAAAGCTAACAACCTCTGTTAACTTCACCTACATAAAAAAAGAAAGTGACAACCTTCCTGCCAATGGATATGGCTGGGCAGGTATTATTGCCTGGAGACCTAGGAATTTTCCAACCCAATATGCCAAGGACTTATTTTACGAAAAAGGCAATGAAGAGTACATGAACAATGGTGACAATCCGTTTTACAGCTGGAGAAATACCAACGCCTTTAACAGGGAAAGAATTTATGGCAATGCCGCTGTGAACTATAAAATAAATGATTGGCTAACAGCGAACGGCCAGATTGGTATAGATTTTTACAATGAAATAAGAAAAAGTATCACCCAGGCCGGAACAGCCCGGAATACAAGATTAGGTTTAGGCGGACAATTTAGTGAATCGCACATCAACAAAAAGGAAGTAAACACAGATGTTACCTTAAATTTTGATAAGACTTTTAACGATATACGTTTGGACGGACTTATTGGTGCAAATAAAAGAACAAATTTATACCACAGTATTAGCCTTAGTGCCTCTGACCTTACCGTTCCAGATCTATACACTATTTCCAATGTTAAAGGTACCCCTGGAACAGGAATGTACGAAAGTGAATATGAAACCAACAGTGCTTACTTTGCATTGAATGGATCATACAAGAAGGTCTTTTATTTAGGTATTACAGGCCGAAATGACTGGAGTTCTACCCTACCACAGGAAAGTAGGTCTTATTTTTATCCATCCATTAGTGCCGGTTTTGATGTTACCGAGGCCCTGTCCTTAAAATCTGATCTACTCTCCTATGCCAAACTAAGAGGTGGTTGGGCCAAAGTAGGAGGTGACACCGACCCCTATCAATTAAACACCACCTATTCTGCAGGAACGTTCAACGGAGTATCCGTTTTTACCCCTTCACGTACGCTGCCCCCATCAGGATTAAAACCCGAAGAAACCACTTCATATGAAGTTGGGGCCGACATTCGTTTTTGGAAAAACCGTATTGCACTTGATTTCACCTACTATGCCCAAACAACGGTCAATCAAATCCTTTCCGTTACTACTTCAACCACAACAGGGTACAGCGGAATGTTATTAAATGCCGGTGAAATTGAAAACAAAGGGGTAGAATTAATGTTGTCTGCAGGTATACTCCAAAACCAAACAGGTCTTAATTGGGATGTTGTGGTCAACTGGGCAAAGAACAAGGGTATGGTCAATTCCTTGTACGGCAACTTAGAGTCTTACCAAATTTCCAATGGTTTTGGTGGCGTAAAAACCTTAGGCATACCTGGCGAAGAATGGGGTATTCTATGGGGATTACCATTTGTAAGGGATGACAATGGCAAAGTTGTAGTAAATTCCAACGGTATCCCCACTACTACCAATGCAGCTGTGAAGTTGGGCAACATAACACCTGATTGGACCGGTGGTATAACCAACAGCTTTAGCTACAAGGGAGTAAATCTTAGCTTTTTGGTAGATGCCCAAATTGGGGGTGATATGTTTAGTACAACAGCATGGCACTCCTACCCTACAGGAGCCTATGCCAACACAGTAAAGAACAATGTTAGGGAAACAGGATTAATTGTTGATGGAGTTTTCGAAGACGGGACACCAAACGATATTCGTGTCTCCGCAGAAGAGTACTTTAACGGTTCTTGGGTTTGGAACAATCATGAATATTCCATTCTGGACGCCACTTACGTAAAACTAAGAGAACTCGCAGTTGGTTATAATTTTAATGTTTCAAAAATAAATGCGATTTCCAAGTTAAACCTATCCCTAGTAGGAAGAAACCTGGCCATCCTTTACCGGGACAAGGAAACCAAAGAATATGGTATTGACCCTGAAGTAGGTTTTGGCGGAGGTGAGTCCGGTATTGGATATGAAAATTTCCAAATACCGACCGCAAGAAGCTACGGATTTAAATTAACAGCTAGTTTCTAATTTCAAAAAAAATATCATTATGAAAATAAGCACAAAAAAATCATTTCTAGTATTGTTGTTGGTTACACTAATACTAGGATCCTGTACAGAGGATTTTGACACTATGAATGTGAGTCCCAACAGCGCAACAGTAGTTCCTGCGTCCAATGTATTGGGAAAAGCAATACTAAACTCCTCTCAAATACTTTTCGGAGAAAGACTTGATGTTTACTATGCAGGTACTTTTTCCGGCTATAACGCGGCAATTGGTGCCGGCGACTATGAATATAGGGTTGGCATCAACAATAGTCAATGGGATGCCATGTACGCTTCCATGACCTATGCCGTTGAAGCTATGAAACTAGCCAAAGACGAAAACAATGACAATTTATATGCTGCTGCCCTAACCCTTAAAAGTTACATGGCCCATAAGGCTACGGATATGTGGGGGTCTATTCCATATTCCGAAGCATTTTCACTGGAAAGCAATGATATCATTTATCCAAAATACGATACCGAACAGGAAGTCTACACCCAAATATTATCGGAGCTTAAAACTGCCGCCGATTTATTCGACACCAATGCCGAAAGTACGGGCGAAGGAGATTTTCTCTATAAGGGCAACATAGAAAAATGGCAAAAATTTTGTAATTCATTAAGGCTAAGAGTAGCTATCAGAATGTCTTCTGCAGACGAAGCTGCCGCTAAAGCGGAACTGTCCAGTGTTGTTAGCAACCCAAGTGCCTATCCTATTATGGAAACCAATGACGACAACGCCTATTTATGGTGGCCAGGGGTATTGCCTGATGTAGAACCTTGGTATGCCAGGATGGGAGCTGCAGACGGTAACAAAACGGATGGCTACAGGGTAAGCAACGCATTGGTTTCCACACTACTTGCCAATGACGACCCAAGACTTTCTGTATATGCCGATAAAAACATGTACGGGGAATACAGGGGTTATGAATTTGGCCCCAACCAATTAAGTGACACCCTTAACAACAGCAATAATGTTTCACACATTGGAGACAGGTTTGGCAATGATCCTGCAGGGTTTTCCCCTTTTATGAATACTGCCGAGGTCTACTTTATACTTGCTGAGGCCTATGAGCGAGATCTAATTAGTGGTGACATGGCACAGTCTACCTATGAGACAGGTGTTAGCATGTCATTGGAAGAAAATGGAATTGAGCCCGCCGACATTGCAACATTCTTAACAGAAACCGAAGTTGCATGGGATAGCGGCACCACCACCAACCTCTATAAAATACGCCTTCAAAAATGGGTTTCACTGTTTAAACAGAGCGTAGAAGGATGGGCAGAAGTCCGAAGAACAGATGTTCCCTTAATCCTAGAGGTTTCAAGAGACTATTCCGGTTCCCATAATAGACACCCGTTAAGGATGTCCTATCCAGATTCAGAAAAATCATTGAATACTAATTTTCCATTCGATATAGTGGAAAAAGATATTTTTTATGGCACTAAAATGTGGTGGGACAAGCGAGAAGGTGTTCAATAAACGATACCATCAATTAGATTAAGTCTTTGAGTTGAATTGGGGGCAGCATTGAATTACTAATGCCGCCCCCTTTTTTTTTGCTTTACACCTACATCAAAATCAAAAACTATTACGGGTACAACAACCGCCATTTGGCAACACTCCAAAAGCCAACATAAATCAGCACCCCTAAAACTTATAAAAAGAACCTATTGTGAAACTTATGCCCAGAAAACCTTTTTCATTTAGAGCCACAACACGGCAAGAGCACACCACTTTTAATCATTCGCAAATAACACAACTACTTTATAAAGAAAAGATAAAATAGGTATCAATTAATAACATACATCCAATTTACAAACTTTTTTACATTACATTAATAAGACACAAAAACACAACAGTTCAAAATACTCTGTCCACATAAACTACTCATAACAATCTTATTTTCAACATATTACAAAATAAAAACATTTATATCACTATCATAACCAACTTAACAAAAGAACCAAATATGATGATATAGTATTACCTAAAGCTAATATAAACCCTAAATTAATGTTTAAATTTTTATAACTTTACCCCATTATTAAACCTATATTAATAATAGATAAAAATAATTGATTGTTAGCCATGGTTTTGCGCTAAAAAAACAGTGCCCTGTATGCAATAACAGAAGTGTATACAAAAAGACGGGCGGGTTAATTTAGAAAGCTTACTATTGGTGTAACATATTTAAGATAGTATTTATTGAATTAGTTTGAGTTAGTTCGGAGTAGCGGTGTTCTTTTTTGCTGCTACTCCTTTTTTTGATTCACCTTCCGATTCGTGTAGGCAAAAATCAAAATAAAATAGGTTTGGAACAGAAGTCAATTCTACTGACTGACGGAGCATCTGCCAACTCACAATTGACCACCCGTACGAATTATAAATTGGGTCATGGACAATTAAGAACTCAAAAAAAATCAGTAAACTAAAAACAGTATCAAAATAAAATCAACGTAATGAACGTAAAATTCAAACTATTAATTCCTGTCCTTTTTGTAGGAATTCAACTAATTGGGCAAACACCCGGGAACTTAAAAACAAGCACTACATTGGGCGATAAAAGTATTGATCCGGCCAATACACTTTGGTTTGATGAGCCTGCCGCCAATTGGGAAGAAGCCCTTCCCGTGGGAAACGGTAGACTTGGAGCCATGGTTTACGGCAAAAGTGGGGAAGAAAAAATTCAGTTCAACGAGGAAACCTATTGGACGGGTGGCCCCTACTCCACCGTGGTAAAAGGAGGCTACAAAGAACTTCCAAAAATCCAGAAATACATCTTTGAAGGCAAGCCCATAGAGGCCCATAAGTTATTTGGCCGCGCTCTAATGGGATACCCTGTGGAACAGCAAAAGTACCAATCCATGGCCAACCTTCATCTTTTCTTTGATGAGGACAGTATATCCAACTACAACAGGTCCCTAGACCTTAAAACGGGAATAGCCACCGTTAAATACCAATCCAATGGGGTAAACTATACGCGAGAAATTTTCGCTTCTGCCATAGATCAGACCATTGCAGTACGGATTACTGCAGACAAACCAGGGAGTATTTCTTTTGATGCCGAACTTAGAGGGGTAAGGAACAATTCACATTCCAATTATGCCACAGATTATTTTCGCATGGATGGCCTAGGAACCAATCAATTAAAATTAACCGGGAAGTCGGCCGATTATCTAGGTGTTGACGGAAAATTAAAATACGAAGCCAGGATAAAAGCTTTGCCTCAAGGAGGAAGTATGACTCTTAAGGGTTCTAGGCTAAAAATTAAAAACGCCAATGCCGTGACCCTTTATTTTGTGGCGGCCACCAACTTTATCAACTACAAGGATGTAAGTGCAGACGAACATGCCCGTGTAGAGGATATGATGGCACATTTGGAAGGAAGCTCCTTTGCCAATATAAAGCAAAGTGCCCTTGAAGACCACAAAAAGTACTATGATAGGGTGTCACTGACCTTACCTACCACGGAAAACTCTTATCTACCCACAGACGACCGTATGTCTAAGATCCAAACAGATCCGGACCCACAACTTTCTACCCTATGCTACAATTTTGGTAGATACCTCCTTATAGCCTCTTCAAGACCAGGTACGCAGCCTGCCAACCTTCAAGGTATATGGAATAATGACATGAACCCGGCATGGGACTCCAAGTACACCACCAATATCAATACCGAGATGAATTATTGGCCAGTAGAGACTGCCAATTTATCTGAACTGTCCGAACCTTTGATTACCATGGTAAAGGAACTTACCGATCAAGGGGCAGAAGTGGCCAAGGAGCATTATGGCGCAGGAGGCTGGGTCTTTCACCAAAACACCGATATATGGAGGGTGGCCGCCCCCATGGACGGGCCTACCTGGGGTACCTATACCGTAGGTGGCGCATGGCTCACCACCCACCTTTGGGAACATTACCTTTTTACCCAGGACAAAGAGTTCTTAAAGGAAGTTTACCCCATAATTAAAGGGTCAGTGCAATTTTTTATGGATTTCCTAGTAGAGTATCCCGGCAAAGATTGGTTGGTTACCAATCCGTCCAATTCTCCCGAAAATCCACCTAAAGGCGAAGGCTATGAATACTTCTATGATGAAGTTACCGGCATGTACTATTTCACCACTATTGTTGCCGGTGCCACTATGGACATGCAGATCCTAAAAGATCTCTTTGCCTATTACGGAGAGGCCTCTAAAATATTGGAAAAAGACAGCGATTTTGCCAAAGAAGTACTGGCAGCCAGAAAGCGTTTTCCCCCTTCTCAAATTGGCAAGGACGGTATGCTTCAGGAGTGGACAGAGGACTACGAACAAATGGAGGACAAACACCGTCATTTCTCGCATCTCTATGGTCTTTACCCTGGGAACGTTTTATCACCCAACCGTAGCCCTGAATTCATAGAACCGGTTAAAAAAGTACTGGAACAAAGAGGCGACGGCGGTACTGGTTTCTCCAGAGGTTGGAAAATGGCATTATGGGCCCGTTTAAATGATGGGGACAGGGCCAACTCCATATTCAAGGGATATTTAAAGGAGCAGTGCTATGCTTCCCTATTTGCCAAATGTGGCAAACCCCTACAAGTAGACGGATCCTTTGGTGTTACCGCAGGAATCACTGAAATGCTTATACAGTCCCATGAAGGCTATATAGAATTGTTGCCTGCACTTCCCTCCGAATGGGCTGAAGGCGAATTTAAAGGGGTATGCGCCAGGGGCGGATTTGAACTTGATTTTAGCTGGAAAAACAAAGAACTTACCTCCACAAAAGTACTCTCCAAGGCCGGCGAAAAGTTTAGGCTAAAAACCAATAAAAGGGTAAAAGTGTTCTTGGACGGCAAACCGGTCAATCTTAAAAAACGTCCTAACAAAATTATCGAATTCAATACCGTTGAAGGTAAAACCTATACCATCAAGGAAATATGAAATCATATTTATTATACGGAAAAAAAGATGTAAGGTATTGTGATATCCCTTACCCCGAT
>JBFHGV010000045.1:0-11020 GCA_041582955.1 Arenibacter sp. | reverse complement strand
GGAACTGGACCCCTATACCAAATACTTGAACGAACAGGATGTAGAGTCCTTTAAAATAAACAACGCCGGGGAATACTCAGGGATTGGTGCCATGGTAAAGACCTATGAGGATAAAATAGTGATTGTAGAGCCATACCAAGGCTATCCAGCTGACAAGGCGGGACTAAAGGCAGGGGATCAAATTATAAAAATAGGTGATATAAACATTACCGATATTAAGGAGGATGCCAACGAACTATTAAAAGGTGCCAACAACACCAGCGTGGATATTACCTATACCAGACAAGGAGAAACCAGATCCACTACTGTGATAAGGGAATCTATAGAAGTAGATGCGGTGCCCTACTATAAAATGGTCAATGACAATACGGGCTATATTGTCCTGGCAAAATTTAATAAAAAAGCCTCGGAGCAAACCAAAGAGGCCCTAGTTGATCTAAAAAATGAGGGGGCCACAAAAATTATACTGGACCTTAGGGATAACCCAGGTGGGCTGTTGAGCGAGGCCATTAATGTTACCAATCTTTTTATTCCCAAAGGAGAATTAGTAGTTACTACCAAATCCAAGGTTAAAAAATTTAATAGGGAATACAAAACCAGCAAACAGCCGGTAGATACCCAAATACCCTTGGTAGTTTTGGTAAACGGTAGAAGTGCCTCGGCCAGTGAAATTGTATCTGGCAGTCTTCAGGATCTGGACCGTGCCGTTATTGTAGGGGCCAGAAGTTTTGGTAAAGGCCTGGTTCAACGCCCTCTAAAACTTACCTATGGCACCCAATTAAAAGTAACCATTTCCAGATATTATACGGCTTCCGGAAGATGTATCCAAGCTCTGGATTATTGGAACAGGGATGAAAATGGAAATGCAATAAGAAACACACGTTTTAAAGATTTTACTACCCGTAACGGAAGAAAGGTTCAATACGGTGGTGGAGTGCTCCCGGATATTGAAATTGCCTCGGCCAAAACAAATACCCTTACCAAAGCCCTCCTTTCGGATCAGATCATTTTTGACTACGCCACCCAATTTTACTATGACAACAAGGTAGAAAGTGTATCGGACTTCAACCTAAGTGATTCCGATTATAATTCCTTTAAAAATTTTGTTTCCAAAAGCAATTTCAACTTTGAGACCAAAGCCGAAAAAGCACTCAAAGAAGCCATGTCCGGTGAGGATAGCAGTTTATATGGCAATTCGGTCAAAGACCGTTACAAAACCCTATTGTTGGAAATGGACAAAAGCAAAATGACGGCCTTGGACAAATATAGGAATGAGATCCTGAAAAATTTGGAAGATGAAATTCTTAAGCGCTTCTTCTACAGGGAAGGACTTTATGATTATCATCTGCAACATGACGAGGCCATAATGACCGCTACAGGATTATTAAAGGATGAATCCAAGTATAAGGGTATCTTAAAATAGGGACGGAATAAAGAAACTCTTGTTCCCTAAATCTTAAAATAAACCTTCTTTTGATCCAAAAAGTAGGTTATATACCAGAAGATAAAGAGTACAAACAATGAATTAATCACCGCTATTAAACCTTGCTCTACGCCCAGAGGAGCTAAGATACCTTCGGTAAAGATTAGACCAAACCCCCTAAACCATTGGGCACCCACGGTTTCGGCAAACAAATAAATAAAAATTGAATTGGTTCCTACGACCGAAAAAATCTTCCACCAGCCATTTTGGTGATTTTTTATATCGATCCACCAATAAAACAAAGCCAATGCCAATAATGCCCATCCCCCAGAGGCTAAGGTAAACGAAGTAGTAGCTATACGTTTAATGATAGGGGTTATCCCAGAAAGGTCCTGTCCGTATCCCAATACCAGTAATACAGCTCCCCACACCAGAATAGGCTTCAATTTCTCCTTTGGCGGTATTTTGGAAAGTAACAGCTGTCCGCAAAGCACCCCCATTATAGTATGTACCGCCGTAGGCAGGAAATTAATAAATACCCATCCGCCCCCATTAATTTTTCCCATCACCAACATGTCTACCCAGGATCCAAAACTATCCCCCTGATTATATGGGTCTTGTGGGTTATAGGCCCTATACAGTATCTCAGTAAGTAAAAGCAGGCCAACACAAACCAAAATTTGGGTACGATGGGGAAGGTTCATCACAGCATAGGCTATAAGTATGGTAAAGGCCAATTGCACCAATACATTCCACAATTCCCATACCAGGGCATGATTGTAAACACAGTGCAACAATACCCCAAAACAAAATAGCAAAAAACACCTTTTTAATATATGTGCGGTAACCTCTTTTCTACTGCCCAATGACAAGCGCTTTCTAAGGGAAAAAGGCATGGCCACCCCAACAATAAACATAAAAAAAGGTTGGATCAAATCCCAAAACCGCAAGCCGTGCCATGGATGGTGGTGCAATTGTTCGGCCAAAGGATGCAGGTAAGCGTTGTTTTCCGTGTATTCCCCAAAGCTGCCGTGAAAGCCTGCGGCCTCCGCAATCAGCAAAAACATGGTTAATCCTCGAAATACGTCAAGTGAAAATAACCTCTTGCTAAGGTTGTTGGTTTGGTTGGTCATAATGTAATTGGTTGATTATTTGGCAACAACAATGTAGTGATTTTCTATAGACATTCATAAATTAATACAATTGCCCTAGCAACACCCATAAATATTACTACCCCTTTACGACCTATGCTTTCCCACAAATCCTAGGATAATCTTTGGTATTGGATCTGTGCTAGGCCTATTCCTATAATGCATTAGGCAAAATAGAGCTTCTATTTTGCCATTACCCCAAAAGTTGGTACTTTTTAATGGGTACCACAATCCGTTCTAAAATTTTTATTTAATTTTCCTTCCCTAAAAAATCAAATTCATGAAGAAAAAATTCTATTTCCTATTGGCTATAAGCTTAATTCTTTGCACCGGCTACAAACCAAAGGAGCCTAAAATATTGATCATAGGCGACTCTATTTCTATTGGGTATTTTCCTAAGGTAAAAGAAGCCTTGGCCGCAAAGGCAATTGTAAGGCACAATCCGGGAAATGCCCAACACACTGGAACCGGACTGGAAAAAATAAAGGATTGGATAGGAGAGGAAGACTGGGATATTGTTCAAATTAATTGGGGATTATGGGATCTGTGCTATAGGCATGAAGATTCCAAGGTCTATGGGAACCGAGATAAAGTAAATGGCAGCATAACCTATGATTTGAAAACCTATACTAAAAATTTAGAAGAACTGGTAAGCGTCATAAAGGCCAATACCTCTGCCAAAATAATATTTGTGACCACCACCCATGTACCTAAAAAGGAAGCCGGTAGATTTACTAAAGATGTACCCAAATACAATGCAGCTGCCAAACTGGTTATGAAAAAGAATGGTGTTTTGGTAAACGATATTTTTAAAAAATCCAAAGCCATCCACAAAAAACATGGTATAGGCGATGATGACGTTCACTATACCAAAAAGGGATACGAAGAACTAAGTAAACTTATTGTTCCCACACTTAATAAAACAATGGCAGACCTATAGTTTTACCTTAAAAGAAGAAATAGATATTTTTCAATACAGCTTATAGTACTATAAACGCCCTAATTAATTTTTTAAACCTGAAAGGAACTGAACACCTATAAAAATAGCACCATTGTTCTTTAAAAATTAATTAATTTAAGCGATAAAATCGCTTCCTATGATACCGCAACCCATTAAACATACCTCGCTCCTACCTATGGCGATAGTTGGTTTAATGGGTTGTCTTTATCTTAGCCCCAAAAGCCCCCCTAGTGTAAATACCAGTTGTTGTTACTATTTAGGTGGTCCTGAAAGCAAGCTATATGCTAGCCGTAAACAAATTTCTCCCTGTAGTGCAACACAGCTCAAAAAAGTATGGCCCTACGCTGCCGGGAACAGCTGTTCCCTTGGATGGACAACAATGTATTGCCATTGCATGGAGGAGTGAAAAAATTAGGAATTAACAAAGCCAACCAAAAAATGGCCTTTGCCATGGAGCAATAGAGAAAAAATATTAAAAATAATACAAATGGAAAAGCTTAAAACACTGGTAGTAGGTTGTGGTAATATGGGTATTTCCCATGCCAGGGCCTATCACCAACTGGAAGATTTTGAAATTGTAGGACTGGTGAGCCGCAAGCCCGAAAGCAGGGAAAAATTGTCACGGGAATTGGGAGGGCTGCCCACCTATGCCAGTTTTGAAGATGCCCTGGAAAAGACTAATCCCCAGGTAGTTTCTATAAACACCTATCCGGATACCCATGCAGACTATGTTAGAAAAAGTTTATTGGCCGGGGCTCATGTTTTTGTTGAAAAACCGCTGGCCCTCACTGTAAATGAGGCCCAGGAACTGGTAGATTTGGCCTTGGCCAATAATAGAAAAATGGTAGTAGGATATATTTTAAGGGTACATCCTTCGTGGACCAAATTCGTGGAGGTAGCAAAATCCCTTGGCAAACCCTTGGTAATGCGTATGAACCTAAACCAACAAAGTTCCGGGGATAAATGGTATACACATAAACAGTTAATGAAATCTATGTCCCCTATAGTGGATTGCGGGGTACACTATGTGGACATCATGTGCCTTATGACCCAATCCCCTCCAATAAGTGTGAGTGCCATAGGAGCCAATCTTAGCGATGAAATTGATCCCAAAATGTACAACTATGGCCAATTGCAGGTAAGGTTTAAGGATGGATCCGTAGGATGGTACGAAGCTGGATGGGGCCCTATGATGAGCGAAACAGCTGTCTTTATAAAGGATGTTATTGGACCTAAGGGATCCGTTTCCATCTCGGACAAAATTGAGGCCGATTCCCAAAATATTGAAGGGCATACCAAAACTGGCTGTTTGCAATTGCACCATAGCGAAATAACCAAGGAAGGAGAATTTGTTAAAAAAGACCAATTCATCAAAACCGAAGATGAACCGGATCATGATGCACTTTGTAAGTTGGAACAAGAATTTTTGCTGAATGCGATACGTGACAATCATGATCTAAGCTCCCATTTAACAGACGCCATAAACAGTCTCAAAATTGTTTTGGCAGCAGACGAATCGGTTAAAACAGGGCAGACAATTATGCTGTAAACCATTCTTTTACCACTTATAACCATTTCAAGAATGGAATCTAATCCCTATATTTAAAAACGTAAATCCCTTTTGGCCAGGTCAAAAGCAAATACAGCCGCCTTTACTTATGCAAAATAGTATCCTATGGACCCTATAGATTTTGGAGGTATCGCCCTACAGTTGTCCACATACCTGTGGTTCAAAAAACCGAAAACTACCTATAGCTATTATATGCATTCCTTGATAGCCAATAATATAATTTCCCCAATACGGCCAACAAGCAGTCTCCATGGCTATAAATGCCCTTTTAATAGGTATAAATTAGTTCAACACTGGGCAGTGCCCTGCTTATAAAATACAATGGAAAAAACAAAAATCCTTAATCAAATCCTGAAGGAAAAACTGGTTGCTATTATCAGGTTGCAACATAAAGATGAAATAGAACAAGTGCTAAGGGCCCTGATAACGGGCGGAGTAAGGGTTTTGGAAATCACCTCCAACACGCCAGGATATCTGGAAGGGATTAAGGAAGCCAGAAATAGGCACCCAAATACTATAATTGGTGCGGGAACGGTAACCAATGGTGAAATAGCTAAAAAGGCCATAGCATCCGGAGCTCAATTTTTGGTAACGCCCAATACCAAGGTAGAGGTAATCCAAATAGCTCACGAGCATAATGTCCCAGTACTTATGGGTGCCATGACACCCACAGAAATAGTGAATGCTGTGGAGGCTGGAGCCGATATTATTAAGTTATTTCCGGCGGGACCACTGGGGTTGGACTATTTTAAAACTATAAAAGGTCCCTTTAAATCGGTAAACTTCTTCGCCGTTGGTGGAGTAAACACAAGCAACGCCCAAGAATGGATAAACGCAGGTGCCTTGGGTGTTGGAGTGGGTGGAAGTCTTGCCAGCCCCATTAAAACCAAGGCCGATTTTGAAGAAACAGTAAAAAGGGCCAACCAATTTATAAAACTTTTAAAACCATTATGAAAGACCCATTGATCATTGAAAGAATTGAACTCTTTAAGGTGCCGCCAAGATGGCTTTTTGTTAAGATAACCACCAAAGAAGGGATCGTTGGATGGGGAGAACCCGTTGTAGAAGGAAAGGCGGATACCGTAGCGGCCTGCGTCAAGGAATTGGAGCAGTATCTTATAGGTAAATCTGCCAGAAATATTGAAGATATTTGGCAGATACTCTACCGCGGCGGATTTTATCGGGGAGGTCCTATACTAATGAGCGCCATTTCAGGTATAGATCAGGCCCTATGGGATATTAAAGGAAAACACCTTGGTGTGCCGGTTCACGATTTATTGGGAGGGGCCGTACGGGAAAAAATGAAGATGTACTGCTGGATAGGCGGCGACAATCCCGAAGTAGTTTTGGAACAGGCACATGAAAAGGTAAAATCGGGCTTCCAGGCGGTGAAAATGAATGCTACTGGGGGCATGGACTGGATTTCTTCCCTACAGGATATAAAACAAGTATCCAGAAACATTGGATTGCTACGAGAAGAATTTGGCAACAACTTGGATATAGGGTTGGATTTTCACGGTCGCGTACACAAGGGAATGGTAAAGCGATTAATAGATGAGCTTGCCCCTTTTGAGCCCATGTTTTTGGAAGAACCGGTACTGAGTGAAAACAACGATGCCCTACAACACATATATGGTTATACCAGTATCCCTATAGCCACTGGGGAACGTATGTTTTCTAGATGGGACTTTAAAAAGATCCTGGCAGATGGAGTGGTAGACATTATACAACCCGATCTGAGTCACGCCGGAGGAATTTCCGAGGTAAGGCGAATAGCCACCATGGCAGAAGCCTATGACGTAGCACTTGCTCCCCATTGTCCGCTAGGCCCCATATCCTTGGCTTCTGCCCTACAAGTAGATTTTGTATCGGCCAATGCCGTAATTCAGGAAAACAGTATAGGTATCCATTACAACCAAGGTTTTGATTTACTGGATTACGTTCTAAACCCGGAAGTATTCAATATTAAAGACGGCTATATCGATTTATTTCAAAAACCTGGATTGGGAGTAGAAATGAATGAAGAAAAGTTAAGGGAAGGTCAGAAAATTGGTCATAATTGGGCCAATCCTATATGGAGGGGCAAAGACGGAAATTTTACCGAATGGTAAATAAAATATAATAACCACCACAACCAAAAATAAACCATGGCATACCTAATCGCTTTACTATTATCTTTAGCCCTCCTTATTGTTGGCATCATCAAATTTAAGGTCCACCCCTTTTTTGTACTTCTATTTTCTGCTCTCGCCTACGGATTTATGACGGGTATGGACATAGAGACCATCATCAATGCTGTAAATAACGGATTTGGTGATATTATGGGAAAGATAGGCCTCATTATTCTCTTTGGGGTCACCATTGGAAAGGTTTTGGAGAAATCGGGCGGAGCCTTTGTCATAGCCTCCAAGATCCTGGCACTTATTGGTTCCAAATCTATTCATTTAGCGATGTTGATTACGGGATATATCCTGTCTGTACCCGTCTTTGCCGATAGTGCCTTGTTAATTATGAATCCATTGAACAAGGTGCTTTCCAAAAAAGCAGGCGTATCCTTTGCCGGTACCACGGCTGCATTGGCCCTGGGATTAACGGCTTCACATACCATGGTGCCCCCAACTCCGGGACCCATAGCTGCTGCAGGGATTTTAGGTGCAGATTTAGGGAGTGTCATGATCTATGGAATTTTGATAAGTAGTCTTTCCTTGATAGCCTGCTATTTCTTTGCCACTAAAATAGCCTCCCGTATAGACCTTCCCATAGAACTGGAGGCTGTAGTTGCACAGCATGAAAAGCCGGCCCTTTGGAAATCCCTTTTGGCCATCGTAATACCCATTATTTTGATAGTCTGTAAATCTATTATGGATTACCCTGAATTTACCTTTGAGCCCTCTCTTTTTAAATCGCTAATATCCTTTTTAGGAACTCCGGTTATAGCTCTTTTGGTTGGTGTACTACTGTCCTTGGTTCTGCCCAAAAAGTTGGATGAAAAAATATTCTCTGCCACGGGCTGGTTCGGAGAGTCATTACGGGAAGCCGCCCCTATTATTTTTATCACGGGTGCAGGAGGTATTTTTGGAAGAATGTTGCAAAATTCCGGGATTGCCGATACCATCACCTCAGAATTTACCGGTATGCAATTGGGACTATTTCTTCCTTTTCTATTGGCCGCCTGCCTTAAAACTACCCAGGGATCCTCTACGGTAGCCCTGGTCACAACAGCCTCAATTATAGCACCATTGATGGGTTCGTTGGGGCTAAGCGATCCTTTGATGGCTACCTTGACTGTTTTGTCTATTGGAGCGGGTGCCTCTGTAGTCTCCCACGTAAACGACAGTTTTTTTTGGGTGCTTACCCAGCTAACGGGAATGAATGTAAAACAGGGATATCAAATACAATCTGCAGGAACCTTTGTTTTTGGTGTAACTTCCATGATCATAATCACCATTCTTTCCAAAATATTGGTTTAATATGAAAAAAATTATTTACACGCTTTTGGGCACTGCTCTATTATTAGGGGCATGTAAGGAATCCGATAAGAAAACATTGGACAGCAAGGCCGATCTGTACACTAATTTTTCTATCCAAATTTTAGATGAAAAAGCACTGGACATTATCGACCCAAATTCTGAAATTGAGGTATTGGCAAGCGGTTTTATATGGACCGAAGGACCTCTTTGGATAGAGCAAGGCCAGTATTTGCTGTTTTCAGATATACCCCGCAACAAAATTTACAAATTGGATGTGAATAAAGATACCACTACCTATTTATACCCATCCGGATTTTCTGGCATGGACTTTAAAGGTGATGAACCAGGATCTAACGGACTCCTTTTAAACAATAAAGGCGAATTGATCTTGATGCAGCATGGAAATAGGCAAATAGCCAAAATGAATGCCCCCTTGGATGCCCCAACACCAGATTTTAAGGCGTTGGTATCCTCTTATAAGGGAAAAAGATTTAACAGTCCCAATGATGGAGTACTGGACAAAGAAGGTAACCTATATTTTACCGATCCCCCCTATGGACTACCTGGAAAAATGGATGATCCTAACAAAGAACTGTCTTTTCAAGGTATTTATTGCTTATTGACCAGCGGGGAAATAAGAGTACTGGATAGCCTTAGCCGTCCCAATGGCATTGGAATATCGCCCGATGGAACCAAGCTATATGTTGCCAATTCCGATCCTGCAAAGGCTGCTTGGTACCAATACACCATTTCTGAACCCGGAAAGCTAACCCAAAAAGAACTGTTCCTAGACGTGACCCAACTTATTGGGAAAAAAGGCCAGCAGGGACTACCGGACGGCTTAAAGGTAAACCGCCAGGGAATCTTATTTGCATCCGGTCCTGGTGGTATATGGATTATTGATCCAAGTGGAAAACCATTGGCCAGGATACATACAGGGCAAGCCACCGCCAATTGTGCGTTTAACCATGATGAAAACAAACTCTTTATCACTGCAGACAATTATATTTTGTCCGTTGATCTTAAATAAGACCAGTATCAATCCTTAAATACGGGATTTTTTGCCAGTTCTATTAGTCCGTCCATAGGCTCATGTAGGTAACGGTTGGCCCGCAAATACCTATTAAAATTGTATTCGTCAAAATTATCGGCATTTTTGTCCACACTACTTATATGTACCCTTCCCGCAGAATGTATAAATTCATTGTTCCCTATCCACATCCCTACGTGAACTACACGTTCTTTGGTAGTTTCGGTTGCAGGCTTACCAAAAAACAACAAATCTCCCGGAACTAATTTATTAAACTCCTTGGCCTCATCTACCTGTTTACCAGTGTGTACCTGTTGGGAAGCGTCACGGGGCAGAACAATTCCGTTTAAAAAATAGATCGTCTTGGTAAAACCGCTACAGTCTACCCCTTTTGTAGAAGTTCCTCCCCATAGATAGGGAACTCCCATTAAGGTTTTGGAAGTAGATACCAAGGATTCCTGACTAGGTTGCAAAGCCGCCAACCAATTGTCATAATCCTGGGATTCCTCTTTATGCACAAATGCCTGTCTACCATCTGGAAAACCAATTTTGTAAAACTCCTTTTCCTCGCCCAAAAGCTCCAAAACACCTCCAGCAACCATATCTGAAACTACTTGGGAATCCTTGTTGGCTTGTGTATAGGCATGTCCTACGGTATGGGTATAAATCACTTTTTGGGTAGATTTCCATTCCTTATATCTTTGCTTTGATATAGGAGCTATACCTCCTCCATCTACCCATGATAAATAGCGATCAGGGGTTTGTATTAAGTACCAATTGTCCACTTCCTTATATATGGTAACCGGGGTCCCCAAGGTAGCCTGGGTGACCAACTCAGAGGAATGGGCCGGTTTAGACCTTAAATTGGCCACGGATAAAGTTATAAGACCCTGGGTAAAACCTTTTAATTCCCCTGAAGGTAATAGTTGAATACTATCTATAAATTCCATATTATTAGCAGCCATACGCTCCTTAAAAGCGTCAACTGCTTTGGGCAAATTGGATTCTCCTTTAACAATGATTTTTCCCGCTTGGTTCTCAATCTCCAAATCTAGAAGAGCTACTCTTTTATCCGGAGCAAATTCTTGTTTGGTCTCCTCCAAAAGTGTTTTAGGAATACTTATATCCAAACCTTTCTTTAATTCACAGGAGGTTGTAAAAATGAATCCCATGATTAAAAATAAACTCCTTGACTTTATATAACTTTTCATGCAACGTTTTTTTGGTGAATCTTACATTTTCCAAAATGGAAAATGGAAAATTATAAAAAATAAAGGATTGGCAGCACTACCCTTTCAAAATTTTAGCACCTAAACATTGCTTATTAGCACCACCAACCAAGGTCCGGAGATCTTATTATAGCGTTAAGGTTAATGGAATATTTGGATAGCCCCTTGATGCTACTTGCAATAGAG
>JBFHGV010000044.1:0-11120 GCA_041582955.1 Arenibacter sp. | reverse complement strand
GAAAAACCATCGCTGGAGCTACTTCCTGGTACAACTTGGGTTTCTTTAACCTTCAGCCCTCGGAGTTTGCCAAAGTAGCTACAGCCTTAGCTTTGGCCAAATATTTAAGTGATATTCAAACCGACATAAAACGTCAAAAAGATCAAATGATCGCCCTATTGATTATATTGCTCCCGGCATTTTTGATCATTCCCCAGCCCGACCCCGGAAGTGCACTGGTCTTTTTCGCTTTAATATTCGTTATTTTTAGAGAGGGACTACCCTTGTATTATCTGGGGATAGGCAGTATGGTTGTTCTGATTTTTATTTTAACCCTAAAGTTTGGAACTATTTGGGTTGCTATAATCCTGGGCTTGTTGTTGGCTCTATTTCTTTTATTTAAGAAGCCGTCCTTTAAAGTCCCCATCATTCCGGTCTCACTTATTTATATTGCCATCATACTGTTTTCCCTGTCGGTAAATTTTGTCTTTAATTCGGTTTTCGAACAACGCCATAGGGACCGCTTTGGACTTTGGCTACGACTGGAAAAAGACCCCAAGAAATTGGAAGAGATCAGAAAAACCATTGGCTACAACACCTATCAATCCGAAAAGGCAATTGAATCTGGCGGTTTCTCTGGTAAGGGATTTTTGGAAGGCACCCGTACCAAAGGGGATTTTGTGCCCGAACAGCACACCGATTATATTTTTACAACGGTCGGGGAAGAGTGGGGCTTTATTGGTACGGCTACGGTAGTAATTCTTTTTACCCTGCTGCTTTTAAGACTTATTCATTTGTCCGAACGCCAAAAGAACCACTTTAGTCGTATGTACGGCTATGGTGTCATATCTATTTTGTTTGTACACTACTTTATCAATATTGGAATGGTCATTGGGGTTTTACCTACCATTGGGATACCCCTACCGTTTTTCAGCTATGGTGGTTCGGGCTTATTGTTTTTTTCGGCCCTATTGTTCATTTTCCTAAAATTGGATGCCAACAGATTAAATGAGCTGACCTAGAATTTCCAACCCTTAACACTTTTTGAACGCTCCAGAGCTTCTTCACGATCATCGGGCAAACCATGAAAAAAATCAATCCCTGTAAGGGTTTCCAGCTCATCTACGGAAACTATAAATTGTTCCAAATCCCCTCCAACCTCCTTATGCGGAAAAAGAAAGGCGATTAGTTTTAGATTCTTTCCTTCTCCTCTGGCTATAATTTTATAATACCATTTGGGTACGGCAACCTCTTCTTCCCCAATGGTAGGCAGGTCATCCTCCAAAACCCCGGCCGTAACCACCGTTAACGGACCCCATTTCTTAGCCCAATACCGTATTTTTTGTTCCAAACGATTCCAAATTCCTGCATTAAAATCCCGTTCCTGCGGACTAATATTACTGGTATAAAATGTCTCATTATAGGCATCCTCTGAAAATCTGCGATCGCCGGCCGGGCAAAGGTGCCCCCTATCATAGCCCGATCCCCTATAATTTTTCCAATCAGCAGATTTAGTGGAAACCCATGGATCCTCAATAAACAATGGTCTCTTCCTGTCATCCCCCGTTAAATGTGATTTCTCCAAAACATAAATTACCCATTCTGCCTGTTCATAGGTTTCGTGATAAGACAGGGCGTAATGACTATGCTGAACAATCTCTCCTGTAGTAGAGGTTGGCCACAACAATTCAGGGATATCGGTCCTATGTCCCACTCCATCAGAAGGGGAATAGCTTGCAGGGGTGTAAAAATTATCGACTAACCAAAACATTACCACACAAACAAGTAACAGAGTGGTATAAATAAGCCTATTTTTCCTATATTTATTCATGATATAAATATAACCCAAAACTACCTACCACAATACCAATTTCCTGTAAGCTGAGCTAAGCTTTGCCGACCAAAGAATTGTAGGGAATTTTGATGATGGGCGTTTCTTTTCAGTTTACCGATAGCGCCCTAGACCCAATAAAAATACACGTTACACCAAGAAAGGAAATGCAACTATGTTAACATGGAAAGATATCATCCACTTCTGTACGGCCAAAAACCCCACTCCTGACCAGCGGGTAGAAAAAACAGAAGATGAATGGAAAGCTCTATTAACTCCAGAGCAATATAGGATAACCCGAAAAAAAGGAACGGAGGCACCACACAGTGGGGCGCTTTGCAGCAGTCATGAAGCAGGTAAGTACAGCTGCATATGCTGTAACACACCTTTGTTTGATTCTACCATAAAATTTGAATCCGGTACCGGTTGGCCCAGCTTTACACAACCCATAAAGGAGAATGCGATAAAATACCACAAGGACACTTCCTTTGGCATGATAAGGGTAGAGGTGATGTGCAACAGCTGTGATGCCCATTTGGGCCATGTCTTTCCCGACGGTCCAGAACCCAGCGGTCTCCGTTATTGCATCAATTCTGAATCTATGGGAATAATTAAAGAAAGTATATCTAATGAAAAATAAAAAATTGGAAACCGCCACACTTGGCGGGGGTTGTTTTTGGTGCGTTGAAGCCGTCTTCCAGGAGGTGCAAGGGGTAGAACAGGTAATTTCTGGTTATAGTGGCGGAAATGCCCCCGGTAAACCAACATATAGGGAGGTCTGTTCCGGCCTAACAGGCCATGCCGAAGTAGTACAAGTCACCTATGATGCCAACATCATATCCTATGAAGATCTTTTGGTTATCTTTATGACAAGTCACGACCCCACTACCCTAAACCAACAGGGAGCCGATATTGGCACTCAGTACCGTTCTGTGATTTATTACCACAATCGTGGGCAAGAGGAGATTGCAGCGATGGTACTGGCCAAAATATCCGCCTATTATAATGAGCCTATTGTAACCGAAATAAGTCCACTAGGGCAATTCTATGAGGCAGAGGACCATCATCAAAACTACTATAGAAACAATAAAACACAGGGGTACTGCAGCGCTGTTATCACACCAAAATTAGCCAAGCTACGCAAGATGCACGCCGATAAGCTTAAAAAAGCCAAAGTATAAATACGGCATTAAGGCTATTGGTAAGGTCCTAAGCCTTTTTAAGCTAAGCATATACCACAAATTTATGGCAACCGTTTAGCAAGCTTAACATGGTGTTTTAAAGCAACTTTTGCCCCTATTCCTAAATAGGCCTATTGGAGGTAAGGAAGCTACAATCCCTAAGATAAGGCTACAATGCCCTCGCTAACAGTGGGTCCGGCTCCACAAGTACCATAAACTAAACTTATTATAGAGCTACCTTGTATAGAAAGGCAACACCAATTTAAAGCGGACCATTACAATAAAATACGTTATTTTGAAAGTGCAACACGATAAAGAGAACCAAAGATTTACAATGGACATTAACGGCGAAACAGCCAAAGTAAGTTACAGGATAGGTAATGGCAAGATGTACCTTACCTATTCTGAGGTCCCTTCCAATTTAAGAGGCAAAGGCCATGGAAAGGAACTTGTAGAAAACACCTTTGCCAAATTAACAGAGGAAGGCTATAAAGCAGTTGCGGTATGTTCGTATATAAAGGCTGTAGCCAGGAGAAGTGAGAAATGGAACTCTATAATTGAATAAATAGTAGTATGAATTTTAACATCAAGGATACTTTTAACATAGAACTACCTGCCGATCCAATTGCGGAAAACAGTAGGCGCCAGGTTATGCAGGCTTGCTATTCATTTGTTAGACCCAAACAGCCCTCAAAACCCTCCCTAATTCACTTCTCAAGGGAAATGGGGGACAACTTAGGACTTTCCGAGGCAGATTTGAGATCAAAGAAATTTCTTGATGTTTTTAGCGGTAATACTGTGCTGCCAAATACCAACCCCTATGCCATGTGCTATGGCGGACATCAATTTGGGAATTGGGCGGGACAGTTGGGGGATGGCAGGGCCATTAATTTGTTTGAGGTAAACCACAAGGACAAACAATGGGCCTTACAACTCAAAGGTGCCGGCGAAACCCCTTATTCCAGAACAGCCGACGGATTGGCCGTTCTACGATCTTCCATACGGGAGTATCTGTGCAGTGAAGCCATGTACCATTTGGGCATACCCACTACCAGGGCACTTTCCTTGGCCCTAACTGGCGATGAGGTCCTAAGGGATGTCTTGTACAACGGGAATCCCGCCTATGAAAAGGGGGCCGTGGTGTGCAGGGTGGCACCAACATTTATACGCTTTGGCAACTTTGAAATTTTGAGCGCCAGGCAGGATATAACCACCCTAAAAACCCTTACCAACTATACCATTAGGCATTTTTTTCCGCATATAAAGGAAAACACTAAAGAAGGCTATATACAGTTTTTTAAAGAAATCTCTGAACGGAGCTTGGAAATGATCATTCACTGGCAACGTGTGGGCTTTGTTCACGGAGTCATGAATACCGATAATATGTCTATCCTAGGCCTCACCATAGATTATGGCCCCTACGGCTGGCTGGAAGGATATGACCACGGATGGACACCGAACACCACGGACCGACAGCATAAGCGCTATAGATATGGCAATCAAATCAATATTGGCCTATGGAACCTTTATCAATTGGCCAATGCCCTATATCCTTTAATTGAAGACCCTAAGCCATTGGAGGCTGTCTTAAACGCATATCGGGACAACTACCAAACAAAATATCTTTCCATGATGAAATCCAAAATTGGTCTATTTACAGATCATGATGAAGATTCCGAACTTTTAAACAGATTGGAAGACAACCTACAGTTGACCGAAACCGATATGACCATTTTCTTTAGGAATTTGGGGCACCATAAAAAGAGCAGTAACTTTAGTACCGGCCTACCTATCTATATTATGGATGCCTTTTATTCTCCGGAAGAAGTGCAGGGGGAGGTTTTAAATACTTGGAAACAATGGTTTACAGATTACTCCCTGCGGCTTAAAAAAGAAAGTCTATCCAACATCCAAAGGCAAGAAAAAATGGACCGGATAAACCCGAAATACGTACTAAGGAACTACATGGCCCAGCTGGCCATAGACGAAGCGGACAAGGGAAACTATGCGCTAATCAATGAACTGTACCAGCTTTTAAAGCAGCCCTACCAAGAACAACCAGAGGGAGAAAAATGGTATGCAAAACGTCCGGAATGGGCTAGGAACAAAGTAGGGTGCTCCATGCTATCCTGTAGTTCATAAATTGCCCTTGCCATAATAAAATTACGGTACCATGGAAGCATTCTTGAACAAATTGCAAAAACTTCCCTTGGGATACACCAGGGTGATTTTTCATCATAAAGCATATGGCCTTACCCGCTCCAATTTTAACAAGGGCAAAAGCATTAAGGTGTATGCCCGTGAATTGGGAGGAAACAACTTCATTAGCTTTAATTATTACACAATTAATGGAAAAGGAGTAGTAAAGCCCTGTGAGATGCCCCTTCAAAAGGTCACCTACTTTATTGAGAATATAATAATCCAAGGGACTGCAGTTTAATACACGGCTGCCGATAAAACAAAAAAAGCCTGCCGAATCGGCAGGCTTTTTATTCTTATTCTTACCAACTATCCCTTTACACTAGCCAGTTTGGTATTCTTAATACTATGCATTTTTAGATCCTGCAATACATTTACTGCTTCTTCTATATATACGTCCTTGGCCAAGTCCTTATGCCAGCGATCGCGCTTTTCCTTTAAAATGGAATCTTTGGCAAAAAGATCTTGCTCATACTTTAGGGATTCAAATGTGAGATGGGAGTCGTAATCTGAAATGGTCTTAAAATATTTAGCCCTCTTCTTATCCTCTTCCAACCCCTTCTTATAATCGTCATATTTCAAGGAAACCACCGTTTCGTCTTGGGCTTCCTTAATGTACTTGGCATTTTCCTCTATCAATTTAATCTGTTTGTTTTGAGCCATTCTTTGGGTACTGCTGGCTATAGTAGCCTCATAATCTATATAACCCTCCCAAGGCGTATAATCCGCTGGGGATATTTTATCCCATCCCAATGGGTTTTCCTGATCCCTTTCCCCTAGGTCTATATAACTATAGCGATCTGGCACTACTACATCACTCTTAACCCCTTCCAACTGGGTAGAACCACCATTAATTCTATAGAATTTTTGGGTAGTAAGTTTTATAGCCCCTAAATCCCCATGTTCATTACTACGTACTATATTTGCCAAAGGAATAACATTCTGTACAGTACCTTTTCCAAAGGTTTGCTTACTTCCTATAACCACTGCCCTTTTGTAATCCTGCATAGCCGCAGCCAAAATCTCTGAAGCAGAAGCGGACAATTCATTGACCAAAATCACCAATGGGCCTTCCCATTGAATGCGCTCGTCCTTATCATTGTAAACCTCAGGTGTTTTGTCCGTAGACCTTACCTGTACTATAGGACCATCCTTAATAAACAATCCCGCCATTTCCACAACGGTTTTTAAAGATCCTCCACCATTATCACGAAGATCCAAGATTAAGCCTTCTGCTCCTGCCTCCTTTAACCTTTCTACTTCTTTGGCTACATCAGTAGCTGCATTCCTTTCATTATAATCTTCAAAATCCACGTAGAATTTAGGCAGGTTTATTATACCAAATTTTTGATCTTGCTTGAAAATTGCGGCCGATTTGGCATAGGACTCTTCCAATTCCACAACATCCCGAGTCAGGGAAATCACTTCCAAAGAACCATCTACCTTTCTAACGGTAAGATTCACTACGGTACCTTTGGGCCCCTTTATAAATTTTATGGCATCGTCCAAACGCATTCCCACTACATCTACAGGTGCTTCCCCTTCCTGACCAACTTTAAGGATCTCATCACCAACTTCCAATTGTTGATCTCTCCAAACAGGACCTCCGGAAATAATTTCAACTATTTTAATTTGATCTTTTTTCTTCTGCAACCTTGCTCCAATTCCTTCAAATTTACCAGACATACTAGTATCGAACTTCTCCTTGTCATCCGGGGCAAAATAGAAGGTATGGGGATCAAAAACCTCTACTATTGTGTTTAGGTACTGCACAAACCAATCCTTGCGCTCCAGGTCATCTACAAAATCAAAATAGTCGTCCAAAGTACTCTTTGTTGTTTCCCTAGCCTTCTTTTCAGCTTCTTCTGGGGACAACGGTTTGGTTGAGGAGGTGCTATCTTCCTCAAATGGGTCGGCATCCTCTCCTGTAGCCGTATCTTCCATGCTGCCATTATCTAACTTGGAATCATAGGTTCCCAAGGTGGCATACTTCAATTGTTTTCTCCAACGTTCCTTTAACTCCTTGCGGGAAGCCACATAATCCTGTTCATCATAGTTAATGTCCAGGGTTTCTTCAACGTAATAATTAAAAGGCTCACTCAATACCTCATTATAAATTACTTTGGCATCTTCCATTCTTTTCATTAGGCGCTCATGAACCATATCAAAAAATGTGATATCAGTATTTTTAATCTGATCGTCTATCTGAAATTTGTACTTCTCAAATTCTTGGATATCACTCTCCAAGAAATACCGCTTTGTAGGATCTATGATCTCCAAAAACCCTTCAAAGACATTTACTGAAAAATCGTCGTTGATGTCCTTTGGCTGATAATGTCCACGCTCCAGCACATAGGTTATCAAATCCAACAATAACTTATCCTTGTCATCAGTTTCAAAAGACTTGTTGGTAAAACTGCACGAAGCTACCGCAATAAGCATTACTAATAATGCGTAGGCTAAATTTTTTCTCATCTATTTCGTTTTATTGTTTTTCCATACTTGGGGTAAATTTTATGCAAAAAACAAATCCTCCTCGTATGCATTCCTCCCATCATTTAAAATTAATCAAACAGGCAGTGTAATCCAAGTTTTGCCATTTAAAAGTGTTATATAATGGCGAACACCATAAGATAACGAAAAAATCATGCCATATCTTACATATTTCACATTAATATTTTGTTAACCCCATTTAGCAGTAGCTATCCAAAACGGCTGTTGCCCAAATAAAAAACACCTCAACCTCCAACAAACACAAACCCTGTACCCCATATTTTTGAATGTTACAATTAAGATTTTAAAAACGTATTTTTGCAGCATAAAATTCACAGCATGTCAAAACCTTTGATCCTTGTCACCAATGACGATGGCATTACCGCCCCAGGCTTACGGGCCTTAGTACGATTTATGAAGGAGATTGGGGATGTAGTAGTGGTTGCTCCGGACAGTCCACAATCTGGAATGGGGCATGCCATTACCATAGACAACACCCTGTACATTAAAAAACTAAAGGTAGATTTAGAAAATGGGGCCCGGGAAGAATACAGCTGTAGTGGCACTCCGGCCGACTGTGTAAAGTTGGGGCTACAGGAGCTACTGGACAGAAAGCCCGATCTTTGTGTAAGCGGCATTAACCACGGTTCCAACTCCTCTATCAATGTAATTTACTCTGGTACCATGAGCGCTGCCATTGAGGCCGGTATTGAAGGTATTCCGGCCATTGGTTTTTCTCTTTGTGATTATTCCTGGAATGCCAATTTTGAAGTAACCAAGGCGGCGGTTCAAAAAATAGTTGCCGAGGCCTTAAGAAATGGCATCCCAAAAGGGGTGGTCCTAAACGTGAACATCCCCAAAACGGGAAACGAGGCCCCAAAGGGGATAAAGATCTGTAGGCAGGCTCGCGCCAACTGGAAAGAGAAATTTGACAAAAGGACCAACCCCAATGGCAAAGAGTATTATTGGCTTACAGGAGAATTTGAACTATTGGACAAAGGGGAGGATACAGATGAATACGCCCTAACACAGGATTACGTGTCGGTAGTCCCAACACAATTTGATTTAACGGCGCACCATGCCATACAACATTTAAACAACTGGGAGTTATATGATTAAAAAAGAAATACTTATAGGTTTTTTAGTTGGCCTTATTGCCAATACCTTAGGCACCCTATTGTACATTGTGATATTTTCAGATTTTGGCATAGTGGAAACCTACCATATGGCCGTAGCACAAGACCATATTGGCAGTTTATTGGCCCTTGGTGCCATTCTAAATTTAATCGCCTTTTTTGGATTCATCAGGGTACGAAGGGATTATAGGGCCAGGGGTGTGATGATTGCCACCCTCCTTACTGCAATGATTATTTTGTATTACAAAGTGTTCTGAAAAAAAAATCCAATTATAATAACCCCTTACAAGCTAATCAGGGAGCACCTTTAAAAAACAAAGAATAGATGAAATATTACATCATCGCAGGTGAAGCATCGGGCGACCTTCATGGATCAAACCTTATTAAAGCCCTAAAGAAAGAAGACGAAAAGGCCAACATCCGATGTTGGGGAGGGGACCTGATGAAGGCTGCTGGCGGCAACTTGGTTAAACACTATAAGGAAATGGCCTTTATGGGATTCCTTGAAGTAATTGGAAACATTAATCAGATCTTTAAAAATATAGATTTCTGCAAACAGGATATCAGTAAGTTTAACCCTGATATGATAGTGTTCATTGACTATTCGGGCTTTAACCTTAGAATTGCGTCTTGGGCCAAAAAGAATAACTATAGAACCAACTATTATATTTCTCCCCAAATCTGGGCCTCAAGGGAAGGCAGGATCAATAAAATAAAAAGGGATATAGACGCCATGCACGTTATACTTCCCTTTGAAAAGGAGTTTTATGAAGAAAAACATAATTTCCCCGTAAATTTTGTAGGCCATCCGTTGATCGATGCCATAGGGGACATGCCAAGAACGACCGACCTTACTTTTCGGGAAGAAAACCATTTAGACCCCAAAAAACCAATTATAGCCCTGCTGCCTGGGAGTAGAAAACAAGAGGTAGAAAAAATGCTAAAGCTTATGCTTTCGGCTACAACAGCTTTTCCAGACTATCAATTTGTCATTGCCGGGGCCCCAAGCCTGGATCTAGATTTTTACCAGCCATTTATAAAATCGTCACAAATAAGTCTGGTCTCCAATAAAACCTATGATCTATTAAGCCTATCACGGGCTGCTTTGGTTACCAGCGGTACCGCTACCCTGGAAACCGCATTGTTTAAAATACCCCAGGTAGTCTGTTACCGGGCCAACTGGATATCCTATCAGATTGCCAAAAGAATCATAACCCTTAAATTTATATCGCTCGTAAACCTTATTATGGACAAAGAGGTGGTAAAGGAACTAATCCAGAGCGACCTAAACCACAAGAATATAGTACACGAGCTTGGCAAAATTTTAGAAGGACCAGATCGGGAAAAACAGCTGCAGGCCTACAATGAACTACAGAAAAAACTAGGTGGTAAAGGAGCTAGTGAAAACGCTGCTTCCCTAATCGTTAAAAACGCCCAACAGCCCCATTGAACAGATTGAAGCCATCACCAGCCATCTTACTATCAACACCAATAAGCTCACCCCTTTGTCTCTATATAAAGAATACGGAACCGGAAGTAAGGAAAAGCGTACGGTACAGCTAGAGTTTTCCTAAAAACAAGATCAATTTTAAATTAATTATTTAAATTTGATCTATAAGAGCACTAACAACACATTGAATGACCAGCAAATTTCTTTCCTTATTATTGCTTTTTTTGGTCGTTGGATGTGGCGCTTCCAAGAAAAAATCCAGCGTCCACAACCAAAGAAAAGTTTCGGTAGGCCCGTCTGAGATTCCTGTTGGCACGCCAAAAGAATTGGTTACGGCAAAAAGTGCTACAACAAAGGAAACACCAAATATATCCAGACAAGTAATAAATACCGCCTTGACCTTTTCCGGAGTCAAATACAAATTTGGTGGCACCACAAGAAAAGGAATGGATTGTTCCGGTTTACTTTATGTATCCTTTGGAGAACATGACATTCAACTTCCTAGGGCCTCTTACTTAATGGCCACAGAGGGCGAAAATATTGACCTAAACAAAGTAAGTGCCGGTGACCTTTTATTTTTTGGCACTTCTGGTCGCAAAAAAAAAATAAATCATGTTGGCCTAGTAGTATCGGTTGACGGAGATGATATACAATTTATTCATTCAACTACCTCTAGGGGAGTAATAGTTTCCTCTTTGAGGGAAGGATATTGGAACTATGCCTTTATCAAGGCTACCAGGATCCTCTGATATGCACCCACTGCAATTCAATACGGTTAAACTTAGCCTTTGTCTTATAATTGGAATATTACTAGGGTATCTATTACAGCCCTCCTTATTTATCTCCCTTTT
>JBFHGV010000043.1:0-11196 GCA_041582955.1 Arenibacter sp. | reverse complement strand
TAAAGGACTATATTGTGGTAGATAAGGAAGAGGTATTGCTAATATATCCCAAATCAAAGGAGCAGGATATTAAGGAAGTGCTTTTAAAAGTTAAGGATCAGTTTGGAGACCAGCTCGCTTAGTTATGGAGGAAAATAAGAACAACGGCCAGAATACAGATTTTGCAGATAAGAATGGAGAGGAAATCAAGAAGGAATTTAAGGGGCTTTTAGGGAGCGTCAAGATATTTCTTACAGATTTACTGGATATCCGTATGAATACGGATCAAGAGGCAACCAAAGAATCTATAATTGCCGATATTCCTTTTAAAGGGCATACCTCTTGGATTTTAATTTGTTCAATCTTTATAGCTTCGGTGGGGCTCAATGCCAATTCTACAGCAGTGGTGATTGGAGCCATGTTAATTTCTCCCCTAATGGGTCCTATTCTGGGAATGGGGCTTTCCTTGGCCATTAATGATATTGATACCTTAAGACGATCCTTAAAGAATTTTGCGGTGATGGTAGGGCTGAGTGTACTTACCGCCTTTTTGTTCTTTTATTTGTTTCCTCTAAGGGATGAGTCTTCTGAACTTTTGGCGCGGACGGCACCAGATATTAGGGATGTGCTTATTGCCTTTTTTGGTGGCTTGGCATTGGTAATTGCCCGTGCGAAGAAGGGTACTATAGCCAGTGTTATTTTTGGGGTGGCTATTGCAACCGCTTTAATGCCGCCTTTATGTACGGTTGGTTTTGGATTGGCCATAGGTAATTTTGGGTATGCTACCGGTGCCATGTACCTATTTATTATCAACACCATCTTTATAGGTTTGGCTACCTTTCTGGTCATAAAATTGTTGCGCTTTCCAATGGTAAGATACGCCAATTCACAACGAAGAAGGTTTATTGCCAGAATGGCATCTATTGTGGCAATTTTGGTAATGATACCGGCAGGCTTTACATTCTATGATGTGTTTCAGGAGTCTATTTTTAGAAAACAAGCCATCCAGTTTGTAGGTGACCATATTGAGCCGTACAAATTACCGGGGGAGGGTAGGTATTTAGAAAATTTAACCGATATCCAATACAATCACGGAAAAGAAGGGTTTATAGAGTTGGTATTTATGGGCAACGAAACTATTCCAGACAATGTAATTGCTACATGGAATACCCAAAAGAATAATTATGAGAAGCTTAAGAATGTTGAGCTAAAAATAGTTCAGGGTTCCAAAAACATGGAACTGGATCAGATGAAGTACGTAAATGAACTATATGAATCCAAAAAAGCGGAGCTATTAAGTAAGGAGCAACAAATTCAGGTCCTAAAAGAGGAGGTAGGGAAAATGAGCAAAATTGTTGCCCAGCAAATTCCGTTTCAGGAAATAAGTGCAGAGGCAAAGACCAATTATGAAAATTTAACTAGTCTGGGCTTTTCGTATACGATTACGACCGATTTTGATAAATTAGACACCATTCCCGTTTTTAATGTAACCTGGAAAAAGGGCCTGCCCGCAGAGAAAATAAAGGCAGATTCTCAAAAATTAACCGATTGGTTACGATTGAGATTAAAGGATTCGCGTATTCAGGTCAAGAAAGAAGAGGGTTAATTTCTTTCCTCTATATACATCTGTCTTACTTTTTTAAATAACTCCGATGAGTATACAAAGTCGGTTACCGCCTCATTGTCGGTCTTAAAAATTTCCTTATTGCTACCCTCCCATTCCTTATGGCCATTTTTAAGGAATATTATTTTTTCGCCTATTTCCATAACCGAATTCATATCATGGGTGTTAATCACGGTTGTAATATCGTATTCTTGGGTAATTTCGTGAATAAGATTGTCTATCAGTATTGCTGTTTTAGGATCCAATCCAGAATTGGGCTCATCACAGAATAGGTATTTTGGTTTCATCACAATGGCTCTGGCTATGGCTACCCTTTTCTGCATTCCACCCGAAATTTCGGATGGATATTTATGATGGGCATCTACTAAGTTCACGCGTTTAAGAACAAAATCTACCCGGTCTTGCATTTCGGATTTTGACTGTTTGGTGAACATGCTGAGAGGAAACATAACGTTGCCTTCTACAGTCATGGAGTCAAACAGGGCGCTACCCTGGAATACCATGCCCATTTCCTGTCTTAGATTTCTTTGTTCACTTGCAGAAAGTTCCGAGTAGTCTTTGCCATCGTATTTGATCTTGCCTTGTTCTGGGGTAAAAAGGCCCAAGAGGCATTTTAAAAAAACCGTTTTTCCTGAGCCACTCTGTCCAATGATCAAATTGGTCTTCCCTTTTTCAAATTTGGAGCTGACACCTTTTAATATATGGGTGTCACCAAAAGATTTATGTATATCGTCTACTTCTATCATTAGCCCAATAGTAATTGCGTTAGTACATAGTTTACAATAATTATTACCACACTGGTCCAAACAAAAGAGGTGGTGCTGGCCTTTCCAACTTCCAAGGCTCCACCCTTCATGTAATATCCGTGGAAAGAGGGAATGGTGGCAATAATAAGAGCAAAGACCATAGCTTTTATAAAGGAATAGGTAACATGAAAAGGGATAAAATCCAATTGTAGTCCCTCCACAAAATCTGCACTGGAACTAAATCCCCCAAATACACCTGCTGTCCATCCGCCGAAAATGCCAACGTACATGGCAATGGCAATTACAAAAGGATACAAAAGCATGGCTATTATTTTAGGAAAGACCAAATAGTTTAACGAATTCACCCCCATAATCTCCAAGGCGTCAATTTGCTCTGTAACCCTCATGGTCCCGATGCTCGAGGTAATATAGGAGCCTACTTTTCCGGCCATGATTATTGAGGTAAAGGTAGGGGCAAATTCCAGAATGACCGATTGCCTGGTTGCAAAGCCAATAAGGTTCCTAGGTATTAGGGGGTTGGTGATGTTCAAGGCGGTTTGTATTGAAACCACCCCGCCAATAAAAAAAGATATAAATATGATGATCCCCATAGAATTATAAACCAGTTCGTCTATTTCCTTAAGGATTAAGGTCTTCATGACCGACCATTTTGTTGGTTTTTTAAAAACCTCCATGATCATAATGAAATAACTACCTATAGATGCTAAATAATTCATTCAAATGTGTAAAGTTGCAATGGATGGTAAAAATAACAATATTAAGAATCATTTAACTTGCAATTAAAATTTAAAGGGTGAAATTCTATATTTTTGTGATTTTAAATCTATTATAATGAAAAATAAGAGTGTTCTGTTGTGGCTATTTCTAATTTTGGTAGGATTCAATAGCTTTATTGTAAATGCCCAAAGAAAATCCAAAAGAAATAAGGAAAACAGACCTAATACTGCACAAGTTGTCAAGGCTCCGGAAATAGCTACTACACCAAAATTGGTGGTAGGGATAGTTGTAGATCAGATGCGTTATGACTATTTGACCCGCTTTTGGGACCAATATGGGGAAGGTGGGTTTAAAAGATTGGTCAATGACGGTTTCAATTGCAAGAACAATCATTTTAATTATGCTCCTACGGTCACCGCCGCAGGGCATGCGTCTGTATACACCGGCACTACACCGTCCAATCACGGTATCATTGGCAATGACTGGTATGATAAATATGCCGATGAGATGGTTTACTGCGCCGGGGATGATTCCTATAGTACGGTGGGTGCCACCTCCAATGCCGGTAAGATGTCTCCCCATAGGTTGAAGACCACAACTATAACCGATCAGCTGCGGTTGCACACTCAAATGCAAGGGAAGGTCATTGCTATTGCTATAAAAGATAGAGGTGCGGTATTGCCGGGAGGGCATGCGGCAAATGCAGCCTATTGGTTTGATGGAGGTGACAATGGTAAATGGATCAGTAGTACTTATTATATGGATAAATTGCCAGCTTGGGTAGTCCAGTTTAATGAGGCGAGGAGCGTTGATCAATATAAAAAGCCCTGGAATACCTTGAAGGATATCAATACATACGTAGAAAGTGGTTCGGATAATAATCTTTACGAAGGATTGTTTAAAGGGCAATCAACCTCTGGTTTTCCACATGATTTGGAAGCTTTATGGGATGAGAATGGGAAGTATAGTATTCTTAAAGCTACCCCTTATGGCAATAGTCTAACCACCGATTTTGCTTTGTCTGCAGTGGAAAACGAAGCACTGGGAGCCGATGCAATCACAGATTTTCTCGCTGTGAGCTTTTCCAGTACCGATTACGTTGGACATAAATGGGGAGTAAATTCAAAAGAGGTACAGGATACCTACCTTCGTTTGGATCAGGATTTAAAACGACTCATGGATACCTTGGATGACAAGGTTGGAGCAGGAGAGTATACAGTATTTCTGACTGCCGATCACGCAGCGATCAATGTTCCAGCATTTTTAAGGGACCAAAAACTTCCAGGAGGAGTGGTTGTTGGCAATGATCTTAATAAAAGATTAACGCAATACTTAAATTACACCTACGGCACCAGTGATATAGTAAAAAAGGAAGCTGGAAATCAACTGTTTTTGGATTATAAGGTCATTAAGAACCTGGATCTGGATTTGGGCGATGTGGAAGAGGATATTGCCTTGGAACTGATACAGTATGAGGACGTGTACAAGGTATTTACTGCGAATCAAATGTGGAAAAATCAATATGAGGGAGGTATACCAGAATTAATTCAGAAGGGCTACAATCAGAAGCGTTCAGGGGAGGTGTTGTTGGTCTTTGATCCGGGAAGTGGAAAATATGGAAAGACTGGCTCTACACATGGTTCCCCGTGGAATTATGATACACATGCCCCCTTGTTGTTTTATGGAAAGGGTATAAAGAAAGGGAGTACAGTGAAAAGAACCGAAATTTCTGATATTGCACCAACCTTAGCTGCTTTATTAGGTATGAACGCTCCGTCCGGAACTACTGGAGAGCCTATTTCGGAGATTATAGAGTAGGTGCAAACCCGTATATAAAGAGTTTAAAAGCCAAACTATTGTGTTAAAATAGTTTGGCTTTTATATTTTTCCACCGTAGTTGACGAATAAATTGTCCCTCCTTAGGGCTTACCAAAAAACTGGATTTATCTTTTTTAGCTTGTAAATAGCCATTTAGGTTGTCTATAAATGCCCTGGGTCTTTTTTGTTTTAATGCCATTTTTATAGAAGCAATGAGGCTTATCCAAAATCCGTAGCGCATGCTGTACATGGCCTTGCCCTGTAATAATTTGGCATTTTTATTATAGGCCTGCCCTAGTGGTCTTAAATGTTTTACTTGTAGTTCACTATCTGTATATATCTTAAATCCGTGAAATTGGGCCAATAATTCGTCTACCGTATCCCAGCCCATGGCATTTTTTAGCCCGCCAATAGCTTGGAAACAGCTTTTGCGGTACGCTTTAAACGCTCCCCTAACATGGTTTTTGTCCATAGGATGATTTAACTTCCATTTGCCTTGCGTATCCATTTCGTAGGCAAACCCACCGGCAATACCTATGGTGGGATCCGATTTAAATTTTTGTGCTATTTTATTAAAATAGTCATAGGGTAAAATAATATCGGCATCCAATTTAACCAAAAAGTCATATTCATCATCCAGTTGTTCCAGGCCTTTGTTAACAGCATTGATGACCTTGCTTCCCGGCATATGGGCGGTGGATGAGGAGGTGTTTATCTTTTTTATAAAAGGATAGGTGGCAGTAAATCTATCTATAATGTTTTCCGTATTGTCCGTAGAATTATCATTGACCACAATTACCTGATTGGGAGCTAAGGTCTGTTTGGTCACGGAAATAAGGGTGTCCGATAAATGTTTTTCTTCGTTATGGGCCGGGATAATAACGTAATAGCGCATATAAATTAATTGCCCAAGGATTCAGTGGGATTAGTTTGGGGGCTGTGTGCCCTTTCTGCATATACGATGTAATATCTAGGGGTGAAACTCCTTAATAAGGGTCTGAACCCTATTTTTTTTACAGGATTGGTCCATTTGGCCCTGTCTTTAATTTCCCATCCGGCCTTTTCCAACAACCAATCAAACTGCCAGTCCTCAAACTCGTGAAAGTGTCTGTCCCATACATCGGTCTTACTCTTATAGGCTGGGGAAAACCATAGTCTCAAAGGAATACTGGCCACCAATTTATCGGATTTTATTTGATTTAAGATGTTGAAAGGGGCAACTAAATGTTCAAAAATTTCGAAAGCGGTGACTACATCCGCATCGGTATTTAGGACAGAGGAAAAGTTTAGATCCAAGTCTTCGCCCTTGGTGTTTTCCACCTTATATCCGTTATCCAACATGATCTTGGAAAATGGATTGGGAACGCCAAGATCCAATATGGATTGGTCTTTGGAAACGTGCTTCTGTAGAAAGGTTAGGGTGTGTTTAAAACGTTTGTTGGGAAAAGTTCTTTCGTACATTAGGACGTTATATGCTATGTTGTTTAAATTTATTGCGGAGCCAGTAAACAGGGCTTGGCGACTATTATATCATCCACAAAAATACTATTTTTAAATAATGTTGAATCCTTTCACCTGTTACACCCTATAGACTATAGCGTTAATGTTCATTCCAGCTCCAACACTTGCAAATATAACAACATCTCCCTTTGTAATGGATTGATTTTCCAATTTTCCATTTCTCACCAAATCCAATAAGGTTGGGATGGTGGCCACGGAACTATTTCCCAACTTTTCTATACTCATTGGCATTATACCAACTGGCATTTCCAAGTCATATAATTTGTAGAATCGATTTACGATGGCTTCATCCATTTTTTCATTTGCCTGATGTATAAATATTTTTTTTACATCGGTAATGGGCACACCGCTTTGTGATAAGCACTCCTTCATTGCCTGTGGTACATGGGTAACGGCAAATTCATAAATTTTTCGTCCATGCATTTTTATATAGCGTCTATCATCTTCCGTAGCATTGGAATAAGACTCACCAAAAAACAGAAAAAAGGCTTCCTCATTGGCATAGGTTGCACTGTTGTGGGCCAATATCTCTCCTGTGTTGTCTTTGGCCTCAATTATGGTAGCTCCGGCGCCATCAGAATAGATCATGGAGTCCCTATCATGATGGTCAACTACCCTAGAGAGTGTTTCGGCACCTATTACTAGGCATTTTTTCGCAATACCACTCTTGATAAAGGCATTGGCCTGTATTACCCCCTCTATCCAGCCGGGACATCCAAAAAGAAGGTCATAGGCAACGCATTTTGGGTTTTTAATTTGCAATTGTTGTTTTACCCTAGTGGCCAGACTTGGTAAGGTATCTCCTTGGCATTTGCCGTAGGTGACATCACCAAAATTGTGGGCAAAAATAATATAGTCTATTTCTTCTTTATCAATATTTGCATCCAATATGGCCTTTTCGGATGCGAAGAATGCCAATTGTGAAGTGTTCAGTTCGTTTTTTGCATACCGTCTTTCGCTAATACCTGTAATGCTTTTAAATTTCTGGATAATGATGTCGTTCTTTTGCTTAAAAACCGTACCATCCGTGTTCAAAAAGTCATGTTCTTCAAAGTCCGAATTCTTGGTCACCAAAGAGGGTATGTAAGAACCAGTGCCGGTAATTCCAATGCTCATAATTTGATTATAGTTTAATAGTATAAATATAAGGTAAATGGCTAGTTGTACGGTGCGGCTATAATAATCAATATGATGTCCAAGGTTGTCTTTTTTTGTGTTAGAGGTGTAAAAAAAAGCCTTTCAAAATAAATTGAAAGGCTGAAAAGGCTTGTTTAATGGGGGTGTTTAGACCTCCGCATACGCCTCAATAGGTGCGCAGGTGCATACTAAATTACGGTCTCCATAAGTGTCGTCTACCCTTCTTACACTTGGCCAAAATTTATTGTCCAGTATATAGGGCAGCGGAAAGGCAGCCTTTTGTCTAGAGTAAGGAAACTCCCATTGATCGCTACTGATCATCTCTAGTGTATGCGGTGCATTTTTTAGCGGGTTGTTGCTGTCCGCTAAAGAGGCATCATCAATTTCCTCGCGGATAGATAACATAGCGTCGCAAAAACGGTCCAATTCTGCCTGGCTTTCACTCTCCGTTGGTTCTATCATTAAAGTGCCTGCAACAGGGAAAGAAACCGTTGGGGCATGAAAACCGTAGTCCATCAACCTCTTGGCTATATCGCCAACTTCTATTCCATTGGATTTGAAAGGTCTGCAATCTATAATCATTTCGTGTGCCGCCCTTCCTCTTTCGCCGGTATAGAGCACGTTGAATTTTCCGCTAAGCCTACTTTTTATGTAATTGGCATTTAAGATTGCGGTTTTGGTAGAGTTGGTTAGTCCGCTTTCTCCCAGCATCTTGATGTAACCATATGAGATTAGGCATACCAATGAACTACCCCAGGGAGCGGCAGATATGGCCGAAATAGCATTGTCCCCACCTGTTTTTATAACGGGATTCCCTGGTAAAAATGGAACCAATTGCTCTGCGACACAAATAGGACCCACTCCTGGGCCTCCACCACCGTGTGGGATTGCAAAGGTTTTATGCAGGTTTAAGTGGCAAACATCGGCACCAATGGTGGCAGGGTTGGTTAACCCTACTTGGGCATTCATGTTGGCACCGTCCATATAGACCTGTCCGCCATTATCATGAATTAATTTTGTTATCTCCTTAATGGAGGATTCAAATACGCCGTGGGTAGAAGGGTAGGTTACCATTAAAGCGGACAGATTGTCTTTGTGTAAGGCAGCCTTCTCTGCCAAATCGTTTACATCTATATTTCCGTAATCATCGGTTTTGGTAACTACTACCTTCATGCCGGCCATTACAGCGGAGGCAGGATTGGTGCCATGGGCAGAGGCGGGAATAAGACAGATATTTCTGTGTCCCTCACCCCTGGATTCGTGATAAGCCCTAATTACCATAAGACCGGCAAATTCTCCTTGAGCCCCGGAATTGGGTTGCAAGGAAGTCGCGGCAAATCCTGTTATAATACTAAGGTCCTTTTCCAGTTCCTTTAGAATAGTTTGATATCCTTGTGCTTGCTCAACAGGAACAAAGGGGTGGATGTTGCCCCATCTCGCCATGCTCAAAGGGAGCATTTCGGAAGCTGCGTTCAATTTCATGGTGCAAGACCCCAAGGAAATCATAGAGTGGTTTAAGGCCAGATCCTTGCGTTCCAGTTTTTTAATATAGCGCATCAATTCCGTTTCGGAATGGTAGGAATTGAAGACAGTGTTTTCTAGGAACTCTGAGTTGCGGCGCAACGGACTGTCAAGAACGGTTTTGGATACATATCCTTCTAGGGTAACGGCTTCTTGTCCTAAAGCTTCTGCAAAAATATTTACTATTTGTTGAAGGTCTTTTAAGGATGTGGCCTCGTTCAAGGCTATAGAAACCGTATCGGTATCAATATATAGGAAGTTAACCCCCTGTTTTTCTGCAATGGGTTGTACTTTGGACGCCTCCACTTTTATGGTTATGGTGTCAAAATATGATGTGTTTACTTGGTAAAGACCTAATTTCTCCAAGGCATCGGTCAGGGATATGGCCGACTTGTGTACCTTCTGGGCAATGTATTTTAATCCTTTTGGACCATGGTACACGGCATACATACCGGCCATTACGGCCAAGAGAACCTGAGCGGTGCATATATTGGAAGTAGCCTTGTCTCGCTTTATATGCTGTTCCCTGGTTTGTAAGGCCATTCGGAGTGCAGGCTTCCCAGCTGCGTCCTTGGTGATACCTATTATTCTGCCCGGGATACTACGTTTATATTCGGCTTTGGTAGCAAAAAAAGCAGCATGTGGCCCACCATATCCCAGAGGGATACCGAAGCGCTGTGTGGTACCCACTACAACATCGGCTCCAAATTCACCTGGAGGAGTTAAAATAGTAAGGCTTAAAATATCTGCAGCAACAGCTACCTTTATGTTATTTTTGGTCGCTTTTTCAACAAAAGGAGCAAAATCATGTACTTGTCCATGCTTTCCCGGATATTGTAAAAGTGCTCCAAAATATTCTTCGCTAAAAGAAAAATCCTCATGCTTGCCAACAGTCAGTTCTATTTCCAGTGGTTCAGATCTTGTTTCCAATAGGGCAAGAGTCTGTGGCAATATGTCTTCTGAGACAAAGAATTTGTTAACCAGTTTTTTCTTTTGGTCCCTGCTTCGAACATCAAAAAGCATGGCCATGGCTTCCGCAGCAGCCGTACTTTCGTCTAAAAGTGAGGCATTGGCCAATTCCATTCCGGTGAGTTCGGAAACAACAGTCTGAAAATTTAACAAGGCCTCCAATCTACCCTGGGCAATTTCTGCCTGATAAGGGGTATAGGCTGTATACCATCCTGCATTTTCCAAAATATTCCTTTTAATAACGGAAGGGGTAATACTCTCGTGGTACCCCAAACCTATATAGGATTTGAAAACTTTATTTTGCTCCGATAAATTTTGAATATGCGACAAATATTCGTGTTCGCTCATCGCCGGATCCAAAGCCAAAGGTTTGGCCAGGCGAATGTCATCGGGAATGGTTTCTGTGATTAATTGGTCTAGGGAATTAACATTAATTTTACTTAACATTTCGGGAAGATTATCTTCGTTAATCCCTATATGCCGTAAGGCAAACATGTCTGTCCTCATAATTCAAGCAAATTTTTCTTAATTAAGGTGAGCAAAAATACTCATTATTTATCTTTGTTCTGCTGCTTTTGCCAGGATCTCCTTTTAAAGTTTTTAACGAAATGTGTAGGTTATGAACACTTTGGCTATTTTTGGCTTATGAACTGGTTAAAATATATATTTCATTTTTATTTGGATGCCAGTATACATGTAGCCCTATCGGTTTTTGCCTTTATTGAAATCAGCTGTATTTATTTTGACCTGAACAGGGAGAATCATATTTCTTATTTGGCGTTTTTTGGTACCATTGCCTGCTATAATTTTGTAAAATATGGCGTAGAGGCCAAAAAATATATACTCGTGGCCAATAGCTACCACAAAAATATACAGTTGTTTAGTTTTTTGGCGGGATTGGGAGTATTGTACCATGCTTATTTTTTATCGTTTCATACGCTCATGGGTATCCTTGTGCTGGGGGTATTAAGTAGTTTGTACGCTATTCCACTACTCCCAAACACCAAAAACCTCAGGAGTTTGGGGGGGCTTAAAATATTTATAGTGGCCTTGGTCTGGGCGGGTGCAACGGTTGTGTTGCCCATAATATCGGTCAATAAAAATATAGATTGGGATGTAATGGTAGAGACCTTACAGCGCTTT
>JBFHGV010000042.1:0-11226 GCA_041582955.1 Arenibacter sp. | reverse complement strand
TTCAGAAAATGGCCTGCTTCAGGCTTATGCGGACGACCATTGGTCCGAAGATAATAAGAATGTATATGCACTATGGCCCAGACTGTCTACAACGCCTATAGAAAACAACCTTAAAACAAGTACATGGTGGTTGCGAGATGGATCTTTTATGAGACTGAAACAACTGGAAATTGGGTTTGACCTTGGCAAAGGGCTGGAAGACAAATTAAATATCCAAAAATTTAGGATGTATGTCACGGGAACAAACCTGATGACCTGGAGCAAATTCAAGTTATGGGATCCAGAACTTAAGGGAACAGGTTTAAATTATCCACTTCAAAGAACCATCAATATTGGTTTCCAGCTTGGGTTTTAATCAGTGGATATAGGCTTCTACAATATTTATAATTTTAAAGAAAAAACGATGAAAATAAAATTGATAAACGGTTTACTTACCTTAACACTCATCCTTATGGGCGGATCCTGTGCCAAGTATGTGGACGTGGTTCCCGATAACATCGCTGTTATTGAAGATGCTTTTGAGACACGTGATTCGGCCGAACGCTTTCTTGCTACCTTGTATGGGTATCTTCCTCCTTTTAACAGTATTAATAACCCGGCACTTGTGGCTGGAGATGAAATAGCGGTCAATGACAATGTCTCCCGTAATTGGGATGGTCGCGCTATTGGAAGGGGAGGGCAATCCAAAGTAACCCCACGTTTAGGCTATTGGGGGTATAACAGTGTTACCAACTTATTCATTGCATTGCGCGATTGTAATATTTTCCTGGAGAATGTGGATAAACCTTTCGACATTACTGAAGACGAGAAGATAAAATGGATAGCAGAAGCCAAGGTTTTAAAGGCGTACTATCACTTTTATCTGATGCGTATGTACGGTCCCATTCCAATAATTCGCGAGAATATTGAAATAAGTGCAGGTGTGGAAGCGGTTAGAGTGAGCCGGGCCCCAGTAGATGAAGTTGCGGACTATATTGTGGAATTGTTGGATGAGGCCATTGCAGATTTACCAACCGTAGTTGAAGATCAGGGAACCGAACTAGGAAGAATTACTGCCCCGATAGCAGCTGCTATCAAAGCCAGGACTTTAATGACCGTTGCCAGCCCCTTGTTCAATGGGAACGGTGATTACTCCGGATTTACAAATGAAGAAGGTGCAGAATTGATCAATACCACTTTTGAGGCTGAGAAATGGACCCGTGCTGCCACGGCCTGTAAAGTAGCAATAGATCTAGCGCATGATGCGGGGCACTCCTTATACAAATTTATAGGAGCTCCTACAGACTGGTCGGACACTACGGTGACCAAATTAAGTATAAGAGGTAGTATTTCCGAAAGGTGGAATGAGGAAATCGTCTGGGGTGCTTCTGGTCGGACTATGTCGACCTTACAAAACTGGTCGCAGGCCAAAATTGCCTTGGACCTTACCGCAGAGACTCGGGAAAGCGTTCAGTCCTACTATAATACCCCTATGAGAGTTGCCGAAATGTTCTATTCCGAAAACGGGGTACCTATTGATGAGGATACAGCCTATGATTACGCTGCCCGCTTTGAGGTTTCTACTGCAGATCGTGCCCATCAACACTATGTTAGACCTGGTTTTGAAACAGCGAACCTTAATATGAACAGGGAGCCACGTTTTTATGCCTCCCTGGGCTTTGATGGTGGAACTTGGTTTGGTCATGGTCAACTAAGCGATGACAACGAACTGATCGTTGAGGCAAAAAAAGGACAAAGAACGGGAAAGACCGATGCCAACCGTTGGGGAATATCGGGTTATTGGCCCAAAAAACTGGTCTACTACGAAAATGTGCAACGCGGCACATCTTCTGGGTATAGTAACAGGGCTTATCCGTTTCCGATTGTACGTTTGGCAGATCTTTATCTGTTGTATGCTGAGGCGCTCAATGAATCGGGAAAGACCACGGAAGCATACCCATGGATCGATTTGATACGCCAACGCGCTGGTCTTAATGGCGTGGTTGAATCTTGGTCCGCGGCTTCTATAAACCCTGATAAACCAACTACGAAAGATGGTCTAAGGGATATCATACACGATGAGCGAATGATTGAACTGGTATTTGAAGGCCATCGTTTTTGGGACTTAAGAAGATGGAAAAGAGCTGCAGAATTTTTGAACAGTGATATCCGCGGATGGAATCACGAAGGTGAGAATACCGAAGACTACTATCAAGTGATATCGGTAGGTAGTTATCGCTTTTTAAACAGGGATTATCTTTGGCCCATAGCCGAGAACGACATCATAACTAATAGCAATTTAGTGCAAAATCCAGGTTGGTAATATGGACGCAATAAAAAATAATTATACCATGAAAAATTTCAAATTATTCTGTTTAACGGTTTTTTCCTTGTCTGTAGTCATTGTTTCATGTGAAGAAGAAGAAAGAGGACCTCTGGTTGGCGATAACGTTCCTCCCGATCCAATCACGGATGTAACAGTTGAGAATTTGCCCGGTGGCGCCATAATCAAATATAACTTGCCCCAAGATGAAGATGCCCTTCTAGTGGAGGCCAGTTATATAAGAAATGGGGAATTGATTTCAGCAAGATCTTCTATTTTTAAGAATTTTGTTAGCATTGAAGGGCTTAAAGAAACAACTCCACAAGACGTGAACCTTGTAGTGGTAGATCGCGGTGATAACAAATCAGCACCTGTTAAGGTTACCATAAACCCCGAAACAGCTCCTATAGATAAGCTTTTTTCTTCATTTGAATTAGTCCCGGATTTTGGAGGTGTTAGGCTTAAGTATAACAATGAAGATAATATTAAAGCGGAGTTGCTCTTATATGCAGCGGATGATAGTGGCACTATTAACTATAATCAATCAGCCTTTATAGAAAATGATAATCGATCGCACTTTACCTATCGGACTTTTGACCCAACCTTACAAACTTTCGGGGTAGCAGCTATTGATCGTTGGAACAATATCACCGCTGTTAAGCGAACAGAAGTTAAGCCTTTGGCAGAAATTAAACTTGATATTCAGGAGTTCGACAATCTCTTCCTAAATGGTGATAGAAGGGATGCTTTTGGTTGGATTATGTCCAATATGTGGAACGGGGCCATAAGTGGCTCTGGATTTCATACCTCCCAAACAGAACCGGGTGTGACCATTGCTCCTTATACTGAACCCTTCCATATGTTTACTATGGACCTTGGGGTAAAGGCAAAACTAAGTCGGTTTAAATTTTGGCAAAGGCAAGGTTCTTGGATTTTTACACATGGCAACCCTAGGTATTTTGAGGTATGGGGCATAGATGAGTTACCGGCCGATAATGGAGATTCATTTGAAGGGTGGACAAAATTGGTCGAGAATGGCGAGGTTATAAAACCCTCAGGCGGCGCTATAGGTCTTAATAGTGCTGAAGATGCTGCTTCGGCCGCTTCAGGGGAGGAATTTGAATTCCCTATTGATGCCCCACCTGTACGCTACATTCGCTTTGTAAACTTGAAGAACTGGTCCGAAGGGAAGTTTATTCACATTATGGAAATTAATTTCTGGGGACAGTTGGCTGAATAAACGGAAATCTAGATTGCTCAAAAATCATTTTAATGCAACCTAATAGTTTTCTGATTACCACAAAACTTTAATATCAATAAAACAATGAAGAACTCAATACGAATTATATATCTGGCCCTACTGGCTTTTGGCGCAATGATAGGTGTAGCCTCTTGCGAAGATACGGCCGAAACTTACAGTGAATTCACTAAAGACGGGGAAATTATATATGTGGGTACCCCGGATACTGTCCTAGTTGCTCATGGTTTTGAAAAACTACGATTTTCAGTAGTGATCAATGCCGATCCTAAAATTAGCAGCGGTATTCTCCAGACCAAGGATAAATCATATGTTCAGGAATTTGATGTAGTGCGCAAAAATATTGGGCAGGACACCATATTGTTTACGGTAGATCTTGAGGAAGGTGAATATAATTTTGACATCCTTTTAAAGGATAATAACGGAAACTCATCTATACCTCGAGAGGTAAACACTGTGGTTTATGGTGCAAAATATCAAGAGGCCCTACTAAGCAGGGGTATTTCCAAAATTACGGCATTTGAGACCGAAGCAATAATAATATGGAATGATGCTCCGGATGGAAGCATTTCCACCACTTTTACTTATGAAGATGCTTCTGGTACTATGCAAGATCTTGAAATTCCCAATGAAATATCTCAAACTGTTCTGGATAATTATAAATTGGGAGGGAAGATCATGATTGCTACCACTTATGCGCCAACCACAAACGCTATTGAGCTATTCGCTACAGCATCTGAAACCAGATTTCCTGATGCCTTTCGCCTAGATCATTCATTGATAACTGCATTACAATTACCTTTTGATGCGTCCTCTGGCTGCTATGGGTCTACTTATGAAGTCCTAACAGACGGTGCTACTGGAGAATTTTGGCATAGTTGTGATTCACCAGAAGATTTATATCCGTTTGTCATGAGTTTCGATATTGGTGTAACTGCAAATTTAAGTGGATTCAGATTAGATAAGCGATCGGCATGTTGTGGGGGCAGAAGTCCTGGAGCCTACCAAATCTGGGCAACTAATAGCCTGACAGGCGCTGAAACTGCTGATATTGATGCAGGGGAATTGACAGATTGGGAGGCGGATGCAACTGCCAAAGGATGGGTTAAATTGGTAGATGTATCCGGAAATACTCAAGAGACTTTTGAAGTGGATATACCTGAAAATGCTGAGAAGTATAGATACATTAGAATTGTTGGTATTTCATCGATAAATGGTGAGACCGCCGCCAATTTCGATGAGTTTACCTTTATGGCAACAGAGGTTGAGTAATTCTTGGAACTTTATAAAGGAGGTTTAGTAGGAAATAATGTTTTTAGCATTTAAACTACCAATTTTTACAACACCAGTATTTTATTGATCAATGTAACTTGGATGAAGGAGCTGCCCATATCAAAAGCAGTTGTTTCATCCATTTTTTTTTTAATCAATTCTGGTTATTTGACTATAGTTTAATGTGCATGACCTTGGTAGGTGTGGGTTTACTTGGGTTAAAGCATGTTTATAGTTGTCCCGAGCCTTTAATCTATTTAGTAGGTTATTGCATCTACCTCACAAATACCCATAAATAAAAAGTAGGAGAGGTTTAATATGCAGGCAGAACGTAAAGGGTGCCTTTTTATATAATTACAAAGAAATAAGGTGATTGGAATTCAAATAGGTCCACTCTATGGAGTATGTTATTGGGATGCTTTTGCAAAGGGAAATTAATAAACAATTGGTTGGTGTTTTGGAGCAATAACTGCCATGAGCGATTTCCTAAATATTATTATCATAGTTTCCTATTACGAGCAATCATGATTAAAGCTAAGGTTGTTAGGGAAATTGACCCCAATAATTTGACGTTAAGGATTCGTTAATATCTAGCGCAATTTGTTAGGTGTACATAAATTCCTACCAATCACACAGACCTGTACTACTTATTCTGTTTAATACCTTATCTTTAAGTAAATACCCCACAATCATGAATTTAGCAGAGATTAAGTACTGCATAAACCCTCATGGTCTTTGTGAAAAAATACTTTCAACCAAAATTTGCAAAACCTTGGAGGTTTGTGAGCGTTCCGAAAATTTGATGGTGTTTATCTACCTCATCGAAAAAGACGATTTTTTATATTGTAACCCTAACCTTAAACGACTTTTGGGTAAATTTTCTAAAAGGTTATGGGATGAAGGTTGGGACTTTTGGCTTTCAAGAATAGACGATAGGGAAGTGGCAATTATCAGGGCCCAAATCCGTAGTTTTATGGCAGGTCGTCCTATGGAAAATTCATTGAATGCACATTATCATATAACCGATTTTGCAGGTAAGAAAATCTACCTAGAGCACGAAATTTTCTTGCACAGAACAAAAGATCAGACCATAGCGTTTAATTACCTTATTGATATCTCGGACAAGGAACGGATTGAACGTTGTTTAGGCCATTCCAACAGTGTTGCGGAACATGGAGCATCAAAGAAAAGGCTGGGTGGTATATCGGCAAGGGAACAGGAAGTACTCCATCTTATAGCCAACGGTTATTCCTCTAAGGAAATTGCCAATATGCTATTTATTAGCAATCATACAGCTATCTCACATCGCAAAAATTTGATTGAAAAATTTCAAGTTAGGAATACAGCGCATTTGGTCAAGATAGCCGCAGCTTTTATTTGATGGGTTTTAATGTATGTATCTAATAATTAGTTTGTTATTGTAAAAATCCCCATTTATAGGGATTGTTTTTAAGGATAGAGTTTTACATCTTACACTCAAATGGATAGTTCAATAGTTGACTTATAGGTAGGGTGTCTCAAGTTGGTCATACAAAACTATGAGCTTATCCTCCCATTATATCCCCCGTAGGAACATTTAGAGATCAGGCCTTATGATCCCCCTTCCCCCTTACAAGGCATATTTGAAAACTATCCCTTAGTAGGATATGCCTAAAATCCTAACAAGGTTTTTTAATACGGGCCAGATTGGTTTACTAAAAATTATCCAGGTAACGCAAGGCGAAACCAAAACTTGGTGGTATGGAAGGATAACCAGAACATGAAATTGGGGTGGCGTAAAGAACAAATGGCCGGAAAAAAACGCTTTTTTTAATTAAAGTGGAAGCCCCAGTTTTAAGGAGGAAGGCAGTAGAACAGGCTTCATGTAGGTCACACCACTATGATAGTTCCTTTCGCTATACTGGTTTTGCATGAAAAGAGGGAGTAAAATTCAAATGAGTGACAATTGATAACATATTCTAAGTAGTAGACCAATTGAAGACCAAAAATAATTGCAGTACATAAGGCTGTTTAGCAAAGTAATAGATGTTAAAATGGATTAATTAGAAACTTTAAAAATTAATATTATGGCAATGAACGCAATTGGGCCTACCCTAGCGGGAGGTAGACAACCCATAGTTTCCAACGGTTATGAATTACTCTATTATCCGGATGCGAATAATTATGAGTTGCAAAAAGCAGGTATAGCGCCGGTATTTTACTGGTTACCTAATTATGTACATCTTACGAGAAAAGATGGGAGAGATGACAATCCTTTAATGTTTAACCTGATCCGTTTTGCGGGTATACAGACTTCAGATGCCAACATAGGCGTTACGGAAGAAGATGGAACCCAGGAGGTGGCAGGTGGAGTATTGGGATTTACCGTTAATAGTGCTCCTCCAAATCATGTGCTTGAGGATTCGCAAAGACAGATTATTGAGCAATTTAAAGGTAAACAGGACTATTTTTGGGGAATAGGAAATAACGTTACCCCTATTTTTAGGCCGGTAGCTATAATAGATAATCAAACAAGTGTAACCAATCTCTCCCCGGCTGAGGATGGGAGTGTAGTAGAGCCGGTGGATGCTGATACAGAGGAGCCTGTTGTCCCGGGCGGACCAGCACCAAGAAGCAACAAACCATTGGCCTATAAAAAAGTATCTGTTCCCTCATTTATTAGTCGCAAGGGTTTTAGTGCTCGAAATTACGGTAGAACCAAAAGTACCCGAAACATAGAACCCTGGTATTGGAATATGCAAGGTGCTGGCACAGGAAGCATTGATCCAATGGGTCAAAATGCCTTTACGGCCCTGGTAGGATCTTACCCGGCAAGTATATTATGGGCTGCATTTCATGGGTCATATTCCCCTATCAATGTGGCGATGAATATTAAAATGCCATTTTGGATACCCGCTTTTGAAATAACCATAAAGGGGCAATGGGAGCGTATATTTGATCATTTCTCAGCAAATGCCAAGGGTAGATATCTATGGTTTTCAGCAGACGTTAAGGCCGAGTTGAACAATATGAGGATGAACGGTACCATAGACGTCGATGTTAAAATCAACAATGCCATGATTCCCAACCCCGAGCAGGTGGCAGAACAAATTACGGAACGTACTGATATGGTACTGGAAAAATTCATGGAGCAGGCAAAAACGGTAATTTTTGACCCGCCACAACCAGATGTCGAAGCTGCGGAAGCATCGGGAGGTGGGGGATTTTTAGGATTAGGGGGGGCAGGTGTAGCCCTAAAATATAGGAGAGACTCTACCAACCTAAGTCTGTACTATCACGAGACACGTCAAATATCATACATTCAGGAGCATATGATAAGCAGTACTCTCCAGGGCATGGCCGAAGAGCTGGAGTTGCATCCTGAAAAAGAACCACATTATTTCCAAACCTTGTATCTGGATGACTGGCCACGAAAATTGGCGCGAATCGTCAAACCTGTATGTAACTGGCCTAAACTGGCACAAAATTGGGTGGGCGAACCAGTATCCCATATGAGTGTGCAGATAGGCTATCCAAATACGAGCGGGGATATCATGTGGACCGGTTCCATTCCTCCATTTTTGCCTAGCGACAATCCGGACAGAACTTGGGAATGTGCCGTTACACAGAAGTTGGAGGAGCATGTGGAAAACAAACCTGAAGGATGGAAAGCTGATCTCACTTACGTAAAACGGAAGGTGAGCATGCTGGAACCGCCCGATCCGTTTGAGTTCCCAAATACAAGGGTTCAGATTGAAGACAATGAAATAGACCTTGATCCAGGCGAAAATGGAACCTTGAGCAATGACATCATATTAGAGGTAAGGGCCGATGAAGCCGGGAGGATTAAAGTAGGACCTATAAACCTAAATGTCTTTTTAGAGAATGCACAACAATTTGTTGAGGTTACCTTTCAGGCAACGGATGAGGAAGGAGAGGAGATTAAAGATGAAAGCGGTAATGTTAGGTTTGATCCTGTAAAGTTCAGGTTTGATTTCGATACACAACAGCAAGGCAAATATTGGTCGGTCTTCACTTCGGACAAGTCGGTACATTCCTATTATAAGTACCAAGTAAGAGTGGTGGTACAAGGAAGTATCTTTACCAAGGGTATGGAATGGACAGGACCTTGGAAAAGGAGTGCCGGAAGTGGCCCTCTAATGGTATCGGTGCCAACTCCAGAAGATGAGGGTGTAGTAGTGGCAAGAACTTATGCAATTCCAGAAAGATTGGAGCCGGAGCCAGATTACAGACCACCAGTTGCTTTCCCTCCAACCAGGTCTACAACCGAAAAAGAGAAGGTATTGGAGCTTCCATCAAACGGGATGTTCACTGTGGGGGCTATTAGAAAGGTAGCCCGCGGCAGAAAAAAGCGTTCATCAGTTATGCCTCCCCAATAGAAGGACACTACACTGTTATTCAATTATAGCTATAATCAATTGCTGGAATCGGTATCTGATCCGATACCGATTTCGGCTATAAATAAAAAGTAAATAATGTTGGCCCAAATCAAAGAAAATAAAAGTATATCCCAACTGGCCAAGCCCTTGGATGGAGGAAAGCCGTATCCCTTTTCCTTCACCTTTGATACGGATAGATCAAAAAGCAAATTGGATATTATTGTGCAGGATTCCGAAGGGGAAATTGTAGCAGGGAATATTGTTATGGCCAAGATGGCCATCAAGTTTCTTTTCAGGGAATCACGTAGGGCCAAACTGCCTTTTGTGCAGTCTGGTAAGATGGCAATTCTTGATTCCAATGGGATACTGGCCCAAAAAGAGATTGGTGGCCTATTGAGTACCATTCAATTTAATTGGTCTCCCAATTCGGTTTTAATTCAAAAATTAGTTAACGCTGTTGACTCTAGAAATGAAGATCTTATTTTCTTCTATGATTTTCGTTGCTACGATGTATGGCAAAAAGAAAGTGTTGATTTTAGGGCAAAAGAACCAATTTTTTTTAAAATTAAAACGGCTTTGGAGAAAGCCACGCAGTACTACTTTATAGGAAAGGAGGAAACACAACTTTTGAAATTTGTTCCCAAGACCTTGGACATTAATAAAAAAACCAATACTCCAGAGCAAGTTATTTTATATTCAACCCTAAGCAGCCAAAAAAGAAATAGGCCAAATGCCAGTGGCATGGTCTCTACTTCTGTTGTGGGAAATTCTTTGATACGTCCAAATATGAATCTTAGCGTTGCTTCAATTCTACCATATTATAATACAAATCTTCTTCTTAGGTTACCCAAAGTGGATAGCAAGAACAATAACTATTGGGTAGACTATTTTGATAAAGACCTCTATTGGGTAAAACCAGATTACGAGTTGCTACTACCCAATAATGGCATGCCTTATGAAACATCACCATTTCAATTTACCATTAAAAACATTGGCATTTTGGCCGATGGGTCACCGGCCCTGGAAGCTGATGTAGTGGTGACCATAAGACAGTTTTTAAACAAAAACTGGGTTGCGGCGATAGGTAAAACCAAAAAAGCCCGTCAGCTGAACATTTTAAACCCCTTATATCGCATACAGCTGCCCTATATGGACGGCGAAGGGAAGCAAAAGCAGACCTATTTGGAGGCCTCTACAGTGGAGAGGGACAAGGAACTTATAAGACTAAGGTTTACAGTTTCCAATGACTGGGTTAGATTGTTATATGGAGCCTTGTCAACACCTTCTTTGCCCAGTGCATCAAGACCTGCTCTGATTATGAGTTATTATTTTGATGCAATGCAAAAAAAGAGAAACAATGTATCTTATTTGGTCAGTGGTTTGCAATTAGGCAATTCTTTACAATTAAGCAATCTTAGTAAATACAATTCCAGTCATAAAAGACGTTCGTCCCCAAAAGTTAGTAGTTCAAAAAGACCCATTCGCACTGTGACCAAACCATCTCTGGCATTGTTAAACAGTACCCCTTTGCTTACGGCTCATAATCCTTCATTGGCGGTTGTTGCCAATATAAACTGGAACACTGCGGCAATTGATCGATTAAAGAAGAAAGAGTATGTAAAACAATCTATCCAGATGACTCAAAAGCTGGATTTTAAAGTTGAATGCACCTCTTATGGCGATTATTTTGCAGAGCTTAAAAATGATAGCAAGTTAGCCATTGGTTGTAGCGAGCCCATGCGTATAGGTATCATAAAAACTCCGCTCTACAGGAAAATAATAGAGTTGGATCATGCAAAATATGAGGTTTACAAGTCACAGGTAATGCCGCAAATGTTTGTGGTGGTACCTAAAAGCTATGTAATAGCCAGACGATTGGAAGCGCCAGAGAAATTTGCCCCAGAACTATTTATGCATGGGGTAGTGGATATAGAAAATTTAGCCGACAGTCGTTGCATTGTAGATTTAAAATTGCAGCCCAATATCACGTATTATGAGCGTATACAGTTAGAAAT
>JBFHGV010000041.1:0-11338 GCA_041582955.1 Arenibacter sp. | reverse complement strand
GTAAAGACCAAAAGAAAACGATGAAAAAAAGAGTCACGGGTCTTGGTGGTTTTTTCTTTAAAACCAAAGATCCAGATAAGATAAAGGATTGGTACAACAAACATTTGGGGTTGGATACGGATCAATATGGCTGCACCTTTTGGTGGCAAGACAAAGAAGGAAACCATTGTTCTACCCAATGGAGCCCCATGAAGGCGGACACCTCTTACTTTAAACCCAGCACCTCATCGTTTATGGTGAATTTTAGAGTAGAGAATTTGGAAGAATTGCTTAAGGCGTTAAAAAAGGAAGGGGTGACCGTAGTAGGTGAAGTGGAGGAATATGAATATGGTAAGTTTGGGTGGATCCTGGATCCGGACGGAAATAAATTGGAATTATGGGAGCCCAAGGATAAGGCGTTTCTTTGATTGGGAAATAATTATTACATTTAATACAATTATTAATCAACTAAAAAATAACCATGTCAGAAGAAAATAAAGATCTGGGAGACAAGGCTAAGGGCGCAGCAAAAGACGCCAAGGACTCCGCAAAGGAATTTGCCAAGGACGCCAAGGATTCGGCCAAAGAATTTGCTAAAGATTCCAAGGAGGCCGCAAAGGGTTTTGGCGATGAAGCCAAGAAAACTGCCAATGAATTTAAAGAAGGACTGGCCAGTGCCAGTGGGGACAATAAGAAAATATTGGCAGGGGTGTTGGCCATTGTTTTTGGTGGTTTTGGGGTGCATAAATTTATTTTGGGGTATACTAAGGAAGGTATAATTATGTTGGCCATTACCATTGTAATAGGTGCCATAACATGTGGTATTGGAGCCTCCTTAATGTGGGTAATTGGTCTAATAGAGGGAATTCTATATTTAACCAAGTCCGATGAGGAATTTTATAATACCTATCAGGCCGGTAAGAAACCCTGGTTCTAAAAACACTATAAGGTCGGTGCCCCGGTGTCCGACTTTATTTTTGTAACTATCCATCGTAATATTACGATGTTTCGTGCTGTGCTGCTAGGGGAGGCAGAAGGTTTAGGGTGAATAGGTTTTAGAATATATAGTTGGGTCAGGGTTATTTATATAGAAAAGGTAATGGAAGCGGCGCTAAGTTTTAATCAAAAGCCTAATTTCGAAACCATTTTTCTTCGTTTCACTATAAAAAATCACTCAATCTGAGGGCCTTTGCTGGTATTTGACTTTGCTTCTCTATATAAATTCCCCCATAGGTCATTTAGCAGTGGTTAAGGGGCGCCTATCTTAATTAAGATACTGTTATGGTAATACGGAAAATGCATAAGGCAGATTGGCCGTTTGTTGCCCAAATATACCAAGAGGGCATGGATACCGGTATTGCCACCTTTGAAAAAGAAGTGCCAGACCATGAGGTTTGGGATGCCGGTCATTTAAAGGTGGGAAGGTTGGTGGCCATAAATGGTGGCGTCATTATGGGGTGGGCAGCACTTTCCCCGGTATCAAGTAGGTGCGTTTATGGAGGGGTGGCCGAAGTAAGTGTGTATGTAGGGAGTCAATTCGTAAGAATGGGGGTAGGGAAAGCCCTTATGGAAGGCTTGATCCTTGAAAGTGAAAAAGCCGGATTTTGGACGCTGCAGTCGGGAATTTTTCCGCAGAACACAGGGAGTATAGCCCTGCATAAAAAAATGGGGTTCCGCTATATAGGAAAGCGGGAACGTATTGGCAAACGCCAAAACCAATGGATAGACAATCTTCTGTTTGAACGTAGAAGTACCTTGGTAGGAATAGATTAAGTTTTTATGATGAGGTGGCGCCCCCTTGTCCTGCCCAGGTTGCAAAGGGGTCTTACTCCATTTCTTCTTCTTGTTGGCCTTCTGCCAATTTGCGCTCCAATTCTACCTGAAACTCTTCCATAACAGGCTTTACGGTGCTTTCTGGGAGGTCTGCAATTTTGATGTACATTAAACCGTCAACGGAATTGTTAAATAGGGGGTCTACATTAAAGGCCACCACTTTGGCATTTTGCTTTATGTACTTTTTTATCAGGACGGGAAGACGTAGACTGCCGGGTTCCACTTCTTCTATAAGTTTGTCAAACTTGTTGAGGTCGGCTTCGGTCTCATCAAAAATAAATTCCTTATCGGCATCCTTTAATTTAACCTTAAATTCCTTCTTGGGTCTTATATATTGTGCTACGTAGGGATCCCAGTAATTACTCTTCATAAACTCTATCATCAGCGATTTTGAAAAGTTGGAAAATTGGTTGCTTATGCTTACCCCTCCTATTAAATATTTGTGTTCAGGAAATCTCAGGGTGGTATGTACAATGCCCTTCCATAATAGGAAAAGGGGCATGGGTTTTTGTTGGTATTCCTTAATGATATAGGCCCTGCCCATTTCAATGGACGACCTCATCATGGGGTGTAACTCCGGTTCAAACCGGAAAAGGTCCTGTAAATAGAATCCGTCTATCCCATGTTCTTCAAAAATCTCGGAACCCATTCCCATTCTATAAGCTCCTACAATGCATTTTAGGGTGTCGTCCCATAGGAAGAGATGGCGATAGTAATTGTCAAACTTATCCAGGTCTATGGCATTGTTGGTACCCTCGCCAATGGCCCTAAAGGTTACTTCGCGCTGCCTTCCTATTTCTTTTAGGATAAAGGGCATATCGCCAGCCTTGGCCAAAAACACTTCGTAATTCTTGCTTTGTAGCAACCTGCAGTCCTTTTCCCTTAGCCGCTCAATCTCTTCCTGTATAACCTCTGTACGTACGGCCGAGGCAATTTTTCTGGGCGCTTTGGGGATTTTTAAACTGCTTGGAATCTGCCCCAATAGACTTCCCTTTTCGTAGGCATTGGATAGTATGTAGGTCTTACGCCGCAATAGCTCGGTAAATTCGGCCAAATTTTCCTGCTCCTTCTGTGTTTTGACTGATATAGGCTGACCAATTCTGACCTTTATGGTTCTATTTCTTTGGGTAGTTACCTCAGACGGAAGCTTGGCCGTACGGAAGACATCGCTTATCTTGGATAAACGGTAGAAAAGCCTACTGTTCTTGGCGTGAAAATAAATGGGGACCACCGGTACTTCTGCCTTCCTTATCAGTTTTAGAGCAGCTTCTTCCCATGGCTTATCCACTATTAGTTTCCCATCCCTATAGGTAGAGACCTCACCGGCAGGAAAAATGCCCAAGGGCTGACCCTGCTGTAGGTGTTTCATGGCACTCTTAAAGCCCGCAATACTACTTTTGGCATCCTTGTGGTTCTCAAAAGGGTTTACAGGGAGAATATATGGGGATATGGGTTCTATCCTGTGCAGGAGAAAGTTGGCTATGATCTTAAAGTCGGACCTATGGTGCAACAGCAGTTTTAAGAGCAGCACACCGTCTATGCCCCCAAGCGGGTGATTGGATATAGTGATGTAGGAACCCTCTTTGGGCAACCGCTTAAAGTCCTCTTCCGGGATCTCAAATTTTATTTGATAATGCGCTAAAATGGCCTCCAAAAAAGCAATGCCTTTAAGGTGCTTGTGATTGTCGTAAAAGCGATTTATACTGGATATTTTGGTTAGCTTCATCAGCAACCATCCAATAAACGTTCCCAGAAAACCGTATTTCTCAAGGTTAATAGCCTTTGCTACCTCCTTTGCGGTTACTAAACCCATGCGTTGGTATATTTGGTCGCCACTAAGATAGGAAAATCGCTACAGCTATCCCTAAATAAATAGGCCAACAGATAATATCAAGGTCTTATTTGACCACCAATTGAACTGTTTCCTTGCCCCGTTGTTCCAATAAAACATCTTTTCCTTTTTGCAGGGAAGTAATGGCTTCGGTATCAAAATGCCTGATCGTATATAAGGAAACCCCTTCATGGTGTACCACCTTAAACCTGCTTTTTAATAGGTTTAGCAATTCTTCCAGTTTACCAAACTTATTGTCTACACAGACCGAAAAACTTATGGCAGAATTTTGGATCAAATCTACTTTCATTCTATGGTCGTGCAGCATTTTAAACAGTTCGCTAATGCTGTCCTCTACGATAAAGGAAAAATCCAGGGAAGAGAGCTTCATAAGCACTTGATTTTTCTTTACGATAAAACAGGGTACCTTAGGTTCAATGCCCACGCCTTTACCTACGGTTGTGCCCTTGTCCTTTGGGTTGATAAAGGATTTAACATGTAAGGGTATCTCTTTTCTTTGCAAAGGCTGCAAGGTTTTGGGGTGTATTACCGAAGCCCCGTAGAAAGCCAGTTCAATGGCTTCGCGATAGGAAATGTTATTGAGCAGTTCTGTCTTCTCAAAATATCGGGGATCGGCGTTCAATACCCCGGGTACATCTTTCCAAATCGTCACTTCATCGGCATTGAGGCAATAAGCCAAAATGGCGGCAGTGTAATCCGATCCTTCCCTGCCCAAGGTAGTGGTAAAGTTGTTGTCATCACTGCCCAAAAACCCTTGGGTAATATTAAGTTTGCTCTTATCTACTTTTTGGGTGACATTCTCCTGGGTTTTCTCCCAATTTACTTTGGCATCCCTGTAATTATCACTGGTCTTTATGAGTGAGCGCACGTCTAACCATTGGTTTTGAATGCCAATCTCATTTAAATAGGCACTTAAAATAGTAGTGGAGATCAATTCGCCGTATCCTACCACCTGGTCATAGACAAATCCATATTTAGGCGATTTGTTCCAGGTTAAAAAACCCTGTACCTCATCAAAAAGAATTTTTACGCTTTCATAAACAGCGTGGTTGCTGTTGGGGAACAAATCCTGTAGAATATCCTGGTGATATTGTACAACTTCATGTACAGAGGAAGGCAAAAGCGATTTATCTGTAAAATAGGCGTTCACTATATTTTCCATGGCATTGGTTGTTTTTCCCATGGCAGAAACTACCAAAAGCGTATTTTGGTGACCAACCTCCTGTAATACGTTAACAACGTTCTTTATGCTATTTGCATCTCTAACAGACGCTCCTCCAAATTTAAAAACCCTCATATCTTATTTAAAAATTTTTGAATTCCTTTTTCATCCAAATGAACTACGTTCCAGTCCCTTAATACATTGGCACCTTTACTTTCGTAAAAGGCTATGGCCGGGTCGTTCCAGTCCAGTACTTCCCAACTAATGCGCTTTACCCCAAGCTGCTGTCCGTGCTCCACAACCTTGGTCAATAGAGCGGCACCTATCCCACTTCCTCTCATGGACGCTGTTACAACAAGGTCCTCTAAATGAATAATAGGGCCTTTCCAAGTAGAGTAACGGGGATACAATAAGGCCATTCCCACAACATTGCCTTCAACTTCGGCCAAATAACAGTGGAACAACTTATTGCTTCCAAAGCCATCCCTGATTAAATCGTCTACTGTGACCTCTACCGCATCTGCTTCTTTTTCAAAAACGGCCAACTCTGTAATCAATTTATGTACCTGAGCCATATCATTGGCCTGGGCATCGCGAATACTGTACTTCATAATTGTTACAAATAAAACACAAAGTTATAAATTTAAAAAATCAAATCTTTACGAAAACGTTGTAGTTTCACAAATTAACCGATATTTGTGCTCAAATCAACAAAGCTTTCACTATGAATAGAAAAAATACCACCCTGGGAGAATTCATAATAGAAAACCAAGCATCTTTCCAATACTCTTCAGGGGAATTATACAAGCTGATCAATGCTATCAGATTGGCGGCAAAAGTAGTGAACCACGAAGTAAATAAAGCAGGACTAGTAGATATTATTGGAGAGGCAGGGGATACCAATATCCAAGGAGAAGACCAACAAAAACTAGATGTGTTGGCCAATGAGAAATTTATACAGACCTTAAAGAATAGGGAAATAGTATGTGGGATTGCTTCTGAAGAGGAAGATGATTTTATCAGTGTCAACAGTAATGACAATAAGAATCAAAATAAGTATGTGGTGCTGATAGATCCCTTGGATGGTTCTTCCAATATAGATGTCAATGTATCGGTAGGGACTATCTTTTCTATATATAGAAGGGTAACTCCCATAGGTACCCCAGTAAAGCTCGAGGATTTTTTACAGCCCGGGCGGAATCAAATTGCTGCGGGCTATGTGGTTTACGGGACTTCTACCATGCTGGTGTACACTACTGGCGACGGGGTAAATGGTTTTACCTTAAATCCGGCATTGGGCACCTTTTATCTTTCCCACCCACAAATGCAGTTCCCTGAGACGGGTAGGATATATTCTTTAAACGAAGGGAATTATGTTCATTTCCCTCAAGGGGTAAAGAATTATATCAAATACTGTCAACAAGAAGAGGGCGATAGGCCCTATACCTCAAGATATATTGGGTCCTTGGTTTCTGATTTTCATAGAAATATGATCAAGGGAGGGATTTATATTTACCCAAAAAGCAGTGTGGCTGCTGAAGGCAAATTAAGGCTGTTGTACGAATGTAACCCTATGGCATTTATAGCCGAACAGGCCAATGGTAAGGCCAGTACCGGGTATGCGCCTATCATGGATGTGGTTCCCACAGCCTTGCACCAAAGGGTGCCCTTCTTTTGCGGAAGTAGAAAAATGGTAGAGAAGGCAGAGGAGTTTATGAGCCTACAGCAATAAAAAAAGGAGCATAACGCTCCTTTTTAATCTCTTTCTTTCCTAATTTCTAATGTTTAAGGAGGTATAGGTAGTCCTCAAATGCTATTTGTCCACTAAAGATTTCTATAGACCTCTTAATGATTAGGTTGGCACTTTCAGACCGGTAGCCCAATCCAATGGCGTATTTTGTTATGAGCGCACGCTCTTCTTTGTCTATAATGTGATCTACAAAGATAATACGGAACAGATCAAAAAGTCTTTCAAGTCGCTCTTCAGAGCTGGCAGGTGGGTTAATGGGAAATTTGTTTTCAGATTCCATAACCACCTTGTACTCATCTGCCGTAATATCCAGTTTATTGGCAAAACGGTCCAATAGAACTCTTTCTTCTTCGTTTATTTCACCATCAACAGCGGCGAGGGTAGCAATGGCAGCAAAATGCGCCAAATTTCTTCTGTGCGCGCCACTACTGTATAAATCAACATATGACATATTCTTAATTTTTATTTAGGGCAAAGATAAATTTTTTGATAAAGTAGGGTTACAAAATTTTGTAATTATTTTGGAAGAAACCCCTTGTATGGCCTTAATAGGATAAGATCTCATTGTGGATTTAGGTTGCAGCAAATCTATCCAATTATATAACTGTTGGGCCAAGCCTTAGGGGGTGTTTGTTTTTTATGGGCCAGGATTTTTTGGTTTAAGGCCAAAATGGACGTCCAATCCAAACCGGGGTAGGCTGTAATTACTAAGGTTTAAAGTGGGCGCGCCATGCTTTTTTTACTGCTAAATATTGGCCGTCCACAGTATTACTCATGGTCAAGTAGTGGTGGTTTTTATTAATTGTGATATCTTTGGTCAAATTGAAGAGTGCCCCCGATACCTACATAAAATTATACTGTTATAGTTATACCGCAAGATGTCCATTAAATTTTCTAAAAGGGAATTCATATTCCCTGTAGCTGTTTTTATTGTTTTAATGACCGTTGTTTCCGTATTGTGGAATAATGCTTTACGGGAACAAAAGAACGCTCTTAGGGATGAAATAAGTCATACGGGATTCTTGAGGTACAAGGAGTTTATATACACCGGACAGAGCAGTATAGTGGCCTTGGAGAATTTAATGAGGCGCATTGAAATGACCAAGGGAGCTTATTTTGAGCATTGGGAGGATGAGGTAAAACTTATTTTAAGGCAAAATAAATCCTTTAAATTTATTGAGTGGATAGATAGTGATATGGTGATCCAAAGAATTACCCCATTGGAAGGTAATGAGGCGGCCATAGGCCTGGATCTTTCCAGGCACCCTAGACGCGATGAATGGTTAGGGCATGTAAGGGATTCTTCAACCAATATAACTTCTTGGACAAAGTTGACCCAGAAAGGGGAGGCTTTTTTATTGGATGTGCCCGTGTACTACGATGGGGCTTTTCAGGGAACCGTTACGGCCGGAATTGATTTTACCTCTACTTTTGACCACTTGATGTCCGGGATGGATATGTACGCCATACAATTGACCGACGATTTGGGAAATGTGTTCTATTCCTATAACACCCCTAACCCCAATAGCGAGGCGGACAATCTGGTCTATACACAATCCTATTCGGTAGATGATCTGGACAATCAGGTATGGACCTTTTCCATGGCTCCCAGTGTGGTTGATAAGTATTCCGAGAAAAAGCAGACCATGATGATATTTTTCGTTTTCGGATTGGTACTGTCCTTGCTTACAAGTTCCCTTATATACTTTTATCAAGCTTCCAGAAAGGAAAACAGCCGTTTTAGGGAGTTGAATTTTAAACTAAGGGACGCCAATGTGAGCCTAAAGAAAGAGCGTATAAAGGCAGAGAAGGCTTCCAAGGCAAAAACGGAATTCGTCTCCAATATGAGCCATGAGATCAGGACCCCGCTAAACGCTATCATGGGTTTTATAGAAGTTTTAAAAGAGTCCAAATTGGATAGCTCCCTAATGGAGTACTTGTCGCTTATGGACGTCTCCTCTAAAAAATTGCTGCTGCTGGTCAATGATATATTGGAAATAGACAAAATTGAGTCGGGGCGTATAGGTTTTAAAAAGGACGTCTTCTGTCCTTCAGAGGAATTGGAAAATATAATTAGTATTTATAGGCCCAGTATTGAGGATAAGGGACTATATGCCCGTTTAGATTTTCAGTCGCAAAGCAAGACCCATGTCATTGGCGATATGGGCAAGTTTGGGCAGATCCTGACCAATCTGTTGCGGAATGCCCTTAAATTTACAGAGGAGGGCGGTATAGTGGTGAGCTACGAAGAAGCTGTAAAAGGGAACTCACTTAAGGTGAAAATTGGGGTCAAGGATACGGGAATAGGGATACCCAAAAATAAATTGAAATCCATTTTTGACCGTTTTACACAGATAGATTCCGGAATAACAAAAAGACATGAAGGTAGCGGATTGGGACTCTATATTACCTACCTGCTAATAGAGTTGCTGGAAGGGCATATTGAAGTGGAAAGCACGGAAAATGAAGGTTCAGAATTTAAGGTGAGCCTTAAATTCCCCATTGCCGAAATAGAACCGGAAGCAAAAGAAATTGCCAACAATGCTATTGACCTTAGTGGTTTTAAGGTTTTGATCGTAGACGATAACAAGATAAATGTAGTGGTGCTTAAGAAGACTCTTGATACCTTTGGTATTACTTCATACTGGGTAGGCGATGGAAAAAAAGCGGTTGAGGCAGTTATGGAAAACGACTATGACCTGGTATTTATGGATATCCATATGCCGGAAATGGACGGATTTGAAGCCACCGTGGAAATTCGAAAAACCAATAAGGAGGTCGTAATCATTGGCTTTTCTGCCGATGTAACCAAGGAAACCATTCAGTTGGCCAACGAAGTGGGAATGACCGATTATTTTACCAAGCCTATTTCCTTTGATAAACTAAGGCAGAACCTATCCAAATACCTTGTAAAGGTCTAAGTCCAAGTGGCCGTTCATTTTCTGTGATTTACTATCAAGGGCTATTGCGGACCCAGTTCCTGATTATTTGTCCATCATAAATAATGCTGGCCTTTTGCTACGAAGCTGCCTGTAAGTGTCCTTTGGCCCCATTGGCCCAGAAGTATGCCGCTTGTTCTGATAAACAGAATGTTAACCTTTCGCTAACCTAATTTTAAAGTCCCGGCTATTACCTAATCCACAGGAAATTACAACCTTTGAACGTATTCAGATTTTCCATGCATGAGAAGTTATGTTGCTTTAAACTCCCCTTTGCCTGCTAGGCTATGGATCCTTGGATTTGCTGTCTACTATTTAAGCCATCCAACCAAAAAATCAACCCATCAAACCAGCTTTGCCTTATGAAAAAAAGACCTGTAGAATTAGTGGTGTTGTCCGATGTGCACCTGGGTACCTACGGATGCCATGCAAAAGAACTAGTGAAATATCTAAAATCCATAAAGCCAAAAGAGGTGGTTTTAAATGGGGATATCATAGATATCTGGCAATTTAGTAAACGTTATTGGCCAAAATCGCACATGAAGGTGGTTAAAATAATTATGCAGTGGGTGGCAGAAGGGGTTAAAGTACACTATGTAGTTGGGAACCATGATGAGATGCTGAGGAAGTTCCTGGGTTTTCAATTGGGCTCTTTTAGTATTGTAAATAAAGTGGTTTTGCAAGTGAACGGGGAGAAGGCCTGGATGTTTCACGGGGATGTTTTTGATTTAACCATGCAACATTCCAAATGGATAGCAAAATTGGGGGCCACGGGTTATGACTTGTTGATTTTACTGAACAGGGCTATTAATTATTTTAGCAAAAAAATGGGGAAAGGTCCGGTATCCATGTCCAAAAAAATTAAGAACAGTGTAAAATCGGCAGTTAAGTTTATAAATGATTTTGAACAGATCGCTGCCGATATTGCCATAGACAATGCATATGATTATGTGGTTTGTGGCCACATACACCAACCCGAAATAAAGGAAATCACCACCGATAAGGGGAGGGTAACCTATCTAAATTCCGGGGATTGGATAGAGAATTTAACCAGTTTGGAGTTTAATAGGGGAGCATGGAGGTTATATCACTACATGGAAGATGTGGCGGTCATAGACAAGGACGATAACCTTTTTGAGCCTACCGAAGAAATCCTGGATAAAAACCAGCTTTTTCAAAATTTGGTAAAGGAGTTTCAAATATTGGCCTCGGTTGGCGATAAATAATTTTTCACCAAATTTACCTACAATAATACAATTTACTATGAAGATACTTTATGCCATTCAGGGAACTGGTAATGGGCATTTAAGTAGGGCAAGGGATGTTATTCCCGCACTGCAAAAAAATGGCGTAAAATTGGATATTCTGGTCAGCGGGATACAGGCCGACATTCAGATTCCGCATCCCGTTAGATACCAATTAAAAGGGCTGAGTTTTATTTTTGGAAAACAAGGCAATGTTAATTTGTGGCGGACCTACCTTAAATCCAACGCCACAAGGTTACAGCAGGAAATACGGTCTGTTCCCATAAAGGATTACGACCTGGTCCTAAACGATTTTGAGCCGGTAACCGCCTGGGCCTGTAAAATGCAAAACAAGCCGTGCATTGGTTTTAGTCACCAGGCGGCAGTACTTTCTTCTTTGGCCCCAATACCAAGGAAGAATGATAGAATGGGGAAGTTTATCCTGAAAAATTATGCCCCTACCCCCACGGCTTACGGTCTACATTTTAAACCTTATGACAAGGGGATCTTTACCCCTATTATTAGGCAGGATATTAGAATGGCCAAGAGCGTACAAGAGGAACATTATACCGTGTACCT
>JBFHGV010000040.1:0-11472 GCA_041582955.1 Arenibacter sp. | reverse complement strand
CATCCTACTTTTATAAGATTAGGGGAAGTTTTTTTGTGTAATTAGCATGAATATATACGATATTTATTATCTCAATTTCCATTTTTATGATATTCCCATATGCACTAAATAGTTTGGGTAATATTTTTTTGTTATGGAATCAACAAATGTAAAATTAATAGTATTATTCTTACAAAGTTGTTGCTATTTTTTTATGGTATTATCTCCAGCCACATTGTCACTAAGGATGCTAGGCCTTGATAATTGGCAATAGGATTAAACATCCAAATATTGTCCGACTAAATCATTGCCTTAAGTTTTTTAACGCCAGATGACTTTAAAATGCGAAGTACTACGGCAAAGGAATATTATATCCCTTAAAGCTGCCTAAATTTATTTCCTTGATAAATTATTAAATAGACTTAAGCGCTACTCATTTTCCGTTGCAAAGTCCTTGAAACTCTTCCATCCCATTATGGGCGATAATCCCTTTAAATAGGCTGGATAGGAATGGTAATAAATCATTTTTTTAAGATCCAATATTACCGGCCACTGAATCTCCTCTACACCTTGCCCCATAATATTCATTATCGCGGTTTCCACGAACTCGGCACTAATGGCGCCCATTATTCTAATTTCATCATTATATCCCGGTCCGGACAAACCAATATAATAATCAGCAGATTTACTGGAAAACGAGCAAATAGGAGCCTCAGCAACCAAAGAGGTTTCCGCTATTTGTTCTTCATTAAACTTTTTCAAGATGTTGCAGTATTTTCCTACATTTTTCATGAGTACAAATTTACCCTATTTTCTTAATTCTGCATCAAATCATGAAACTACTTTTCACCTTAATTATTAACGCTTAAATCCTCTTATATTGATAATTTTATTTAAATAGTGAACAAAATTTGCATTCACTAAAATTAATACCAGTGTAAAAAAGTATGGGCTTATAGCCTGATGACATTCAAACCCTGTATTTAACCTGAAAGCAAAAGTTCATAACACCATAATTATCAGCTAGAGTTAATAGCCTGACAGAAGCTATTGCCATATCGTAACTACGATTAAACCCCTGAACGGTGTTTTGATTTAATTTTTAACTTAAATTTCAATTGTATTGGTCAGTTATCATTAAGCGAAGTACCTTTTTTGGTAGAATCCATCACTTTTATTTCCCATTTTGGTAAAAGTTAAAGTTTGACCGGACTATGTAGTGTATGGTGTAGTTTTTGGCGCAAAACATATCAGATTTGTACAACTAAAGTCAAATCGCGATCGGGGCCGGCATTTTATTCGAATCCTGCAGGTCCCTTTCACTAAATCCTTAAATTATGCCAGCAAATATGATTACCACAGATGATCTAAGGGAGTTTAAGATCGAATTAATCCAGGAAATCACCAATTTACTAGCCAAACAGGCCAATGGGACCTTGAAAAGATACCTGCGTTCCACTGAGGTTATGGAAATGCTCAGGATCAGTTCCGGGACCCTTCAAAATTTACGAATAAACGGTACTTTGCCTTATTCCAAAATGGGGGGGATTCTCTTTTACGATACCGAGGATATTCAAAAGATATTACGGAATAACAGAATCCATCACGAATATTAGTTGACCCTATGAACTACATAAAACATTTGAACGGGGTCTTTCTTCAGTTTTCAAAGGACAATAGGCTGAACCCGACCCATATCAGCCTGTATGTGGGACTTTTTCAACTGTGGAACAACTATCATTTCCGTGATAGTTTCCACATTGACCGTGAGGAAGTGATGGCCTATGCCAAAATAGGCTCTAAATCGACTTATCATCGATGTATCAAGGAGCTGCACCATTGGAAATACCTGTTGTATATTCCCTCGCACAACCCCTTCCAGGGCAGTAGGATCAAGATGTTCAATTTTGGGACAAGCTCTGGACAAGTACAGGACCGACACCGTGCCAAAAATGGGACAAGCAGTGGACAAGCAGTGGTACATAAAAATAAACATATAGAAACTTTAAAAAACAATATAAATGGGGGCAAACCGGACTACCCCCAAAATGAGTTTGAAGTAATTTCTTTTTTTAAAAAGGAAAATTGGCCAATAAAAGAAGCTAAAAAATTCTACAACCACTACAAAGTGTGGGATGGACCGTAGGGGGTAGCACAAAAATTGTGGACTGGACTGCAGTGGCTCGGAAATGGATCCTTAAGTGGGAGGAATTTAAACAGGAAAAAACCATTCTTCCGGTTAGCCAAAATACGGACAACCTTAGGACTGTTTCTTCAAAAAACTACAACGAACCGCTATGAGGCCATATGTGATCCATGAAGGTAGCAAGCAATATGAGCTAGGGCAATTTCAGGGCAACCAGATATGTTATGATTTTGATAAAATACTGGTCTACCTGGCGGCCAAAGGGAAACTGATGTTCGGTGAAAGGTTTAGAATATTTGAGGAGGACCGTGGGATCTTATACAAACTCTGTAATTATTATATCAAGGACGAATTGAACTGCAAGAAACTTGGCCTGGACCTTGGCAAGGGTATCTTGCTTTCCGGACCTGTGGGCTGTGGGAAAACAAGTCTAATGAGATTGTTACGCCATTTGGCGCCGCATGAAAGACCCTATGAGGTAATACCCGCCCGTAATATCGCCTTTGCATTTAACAACATCGGATTTAAAATTGTTGAGGATTTCGGAGATGGCAAATTTTATTGTTTCGATGACCTTGGCGTGGAACCTACAGGGAAATTTTTCGGAAAGGACTGCAATGTCATGGGCGAAGTGCTGCTTTCCAGATTCGAACTGCTTATTAAATACAATATACGGACACATGCCACCACCAACCTCAATGCGGATGAACTGGAAGAGCGCTATGGTGGTCGGGTACGTTCCCGTATGCGGCAATTGTTCAATTTGATTGCCTTTGACGAAAAAAGTATCGATAAAAGGCTGTAGACAGGGACTTTTGGTGAATTAGTTGATAACTGCACTAAGTTTATAACATTTATCCAAAGGTGGGGTTATGTAGGAATTTTGGCTAAGTTTATTGAGATGTGTTTTTATAATGATATATAGTCAGTAGGTAGGCAATGGAATTTAAGAAACTGGACTATTTATTTTGGTTTTTCAACAATTCAGTTGTGGCCTGGATCCCACCCTTTATATATTTGTATACACCGATCAAAATCGCTAGGGCCATTCCCCTAACATTATTGGGTCGGTTTAAATAGTCTGCTTCGTCCTTGTTGGTAATAAAACCGGTTTCTATCAATATGGAGGGACATAAAGTCGTGGTCTCCATTAATACCTGAAAATTGGCCTTCTTGGCTCCTCTTTGATCTAGCCCTAAGTTTGAGCCGCTTTCATCCAATATTGACTTGGCGAGTTTAAAGGATGGACCCGTATAAGGCTCATTGGAACTGTGTATATAGACTTCCATTCCATTCGCCCCAGTTTTTGCGGCATTGCAATGTATCGATAAAAATAAGATGCAATTAAGTTTTTTAGCCAACCTAGCCCTATCCGTTAAAGAAATCAAAGTGTCATTATATCGGGTGAGGTAAATGTCAAATTCATTGTTCAAAAGGCTGCGATTCAGCATTAATATTTCATGGGCAATGTTCAACACTATTTCCTTTTCCAGTATGCCATTTATTCCTACGGCCCCTGAATCCAATCCACCATGCCCTGGATCTATCAACAGCACTTTTTTTTGGATGCCTGCTTGACCAAATACCAAGCATACCTGCAACATCAGCATACAAAAAATGACGTTTATGTAGGGTTTCAGTCTGCCCTTTTTTGAGTTTATCAACAGCTCCACGCTAAATTCCAATTTTGTTTCATGTCATTTTATATCAAAACACACTAAAATCAATCATTTGATATTTTATTCACAAAATATTGATTATCAGTATTTTATATTTAAATATAGGTTAATTTTCACATAGTGAAACTCACCTAATGAAAACCTTTTATAAAATGAAAAAATCACTTTACTTACCGGGTCTCTTTTTTTTACTGGTCACCAAGTCAATTTTTGCCCAAGTTGGGGGAATCGAACAATCCGTAAATGATGTATCGGATACCATCCGCACCATCTTCCCCATTATTTTGGGAGTTATTTTTCTTATCGGCTTCCTTTTTAATGCCGGACATTTCTTCGGGGAAAACTCGGATCTGAAAAAGGGCATTACTCGGGTGCTGGTCTTCGTGCTTATAGCCGGAGCTGTTGTTGGAATATTTACTTACCTCATAGGAATTGTTGTCTGATGAAACGGTTCGAAGTGCATAGGAATATTCGGAAAAGGGCCACGATCATGGGCTTGTCCCTAAACTTATTTGCCATAATGATGATGGTGGTAATAGGTTCCTTATTAGTGATTATCTTTTCCTTTAGCCTTTCGGTACTCTTGTCAACAATAGTGTTCAATATCCTGCTTTTCTTTTCACTATCCTATTTTAACAACAACCTGGATCTCTTCCATCTGAAAAATATATTTCCTAAAACGATTAGTAACAAAAGACAAAGTTACCTGTATTATGAAGACCATTAATTTGAACGATTTTCATCCTATCCTGGATATTCAAGGGCATATTGTATTTGCCAATAACGGCAATTTGGTCCTTTGTTATTCGGTAGGGAACCCAGAGATATTTTCCCTTTCTGAAAAGGATTTTGAGGATATTCACGGTACCTGGTTCCAGGCCTTTAAATCCTTGCCAGTGGACACCATTGTTCATAAGCAGGATGTTTATAGGCGGTCTGTGTTTTCTGCTGATAGTTTGCCTAATGAGAGTTATCTGCAACGGGCTACCTACAATTATTTTAAGGGTAGGGATTATCTGGATCATTCCGCCTTTATCTCTTTTGTCCTTCCTCTTGGAAAGGCTTTCAATCCTTCAAAATATGTCAATCCCTTTCGGAAAATGGACAAGGGCATCCATAGAAAGCTGGACCATATCGCCGAGGAATTTATCAAAGCGGTCAACGACACGGTTTCCTTTATTAACAATGGGCGTAAAATAGTACTTACCCCTATGGATGAAGATGGGATCTTGGAATTGACACATGGTTTTTTCAATGGCTTTAATAAGGGATTTGATACCGATATCCAATTGAACAGAAATAGTTTGGAGATTGGGGATTTTCAATTTGATGTGATGGCGGTCAATAATGAGCTCTGCTTTGGGGAGCAGCTAAGCAGCAGTAGGGCCAATGATAGGTTTACTTCAGATGATTTTATTTTTCATCAAGGTTTTGCGGATGGTTTGGGACTCAAGCTCAATGAGAACCATATAGTTAGCCAGATCATCTATATGGACGATAAGACCAAATGGCGAAAGATACTCGAAAAGAAAATAGAGGAACTTAAGAAGAGTTCCAATTTTGGAACCCAGAACAAGGTCGTTCTTAAAAAAATTGAGGAGATCTTGACCAAGATCAACGAGGACGAGAGCTCCCGCATAGTTAGGGGCCATTTCAATATTATTTTTTGGGGACCTGGGACCCAGGAATTGACAAAAATTGCAACCAAGATCAAGACGGAGTTCAAGGAATTGGACATTGTTCCCTATTATCCCAAAGGGGCTGAAAGAAAACAGTATTTCCTGAACAGCTACTGTTGCTTTGCCTCCAATTTTTCAGATGCCGATTTGTACGTGTTGGATCTAAAGCATTCCTTGTGCCTCTTTATCAACAGTGGTAATTATCTGTCCGATGGAACAGGGGTGATCTTCAATGATAGGCAGCACAATATTCCAATTCTGAAAGATGTATGGGATGACAACAAGAAGAGGATCAAGGCTAGGAACTTTGCCATTTTTGCACCCACAGGGGAAGGTAAATCCTTTTTGGCCAATAACATACTCCGACAGTATTTTGAGAGCGGGGTGAGACTAGTGGTCATTGACCTTGGAGGGTCCTATGATAAATTCGCCAAACTCTATCCCAAAGACCATATTATCCTTAGGTATGAGCAAGGTAAAAATTTGGGGATCAATCCATTTTATATCTCCGATAATTCGGACCTCACTCCTGAAAGAATTGAGGACCTTACCTTTTTTGTCTTGGAGCTTTTGGCCGTGGGAAATGTAGTGGGCAAGGCTCGTGAAGTGGCCATTAAAAAGGTGCTGTTGTTCTATTATAGTAAGTGTAGATCCGGGCATTCCTTGGCTTCCTTCTACCATTTTGTCGATAAGCACAAGAACTCCCTTATAGAAGATCTCCAAATTAGTGAACAACACTTCAGTGTTTATGACTTTCTGCACATTCTCTCGGAATATGTAGGGAACGGTATATACAGTTTTCTGTTCAATGCCAGGGAAGATCAAACGTATACCCTCGAAGACAAACGGTTGATCGTTTTTGAATTGGACGAGGTAAAGGACAACAAAGAGATCCTGTCCGTTATGCTCAAGTTGATAAAATCGGCCATCCAAAAGACCATTTGGAGGAACAAGGCCGAAAAGGGTATTATTCTCTTTGATGAATTTGCCAAACAGTTGAAGTTTAAGAATGTCCTTGAAAGTGTTGAGTTCTATTACCAGGCCATTAGAAAACAGAACGGGGCCATCGGTATCATCCTACAATCCATCAATCAATTGCCCGACAATTCCACATCGGCCAGTATTCTCGAAAACACCCAGGTAATCTACAGTCTGAGGAATGAAAAGGGATATGATCAACTAAAAAGAAGGCTGAACCTATCCTCCCATGACCTAAACCAATTGAATTCGATTAGGAACCAACTCAGCGGTAAAAGAAAATACACTGAAATGTTTATCAAAATAGGAAAGGAAGGCAACATATTTCGGTTGGAAGTTCCTCCAGAGGTCTATGCGGCCTACCTCACCGATGGTGCTGAAAATGAAATCATTATGGAACTGTACCATAAACATAGGGACATGGAACTGGCCATATCGGAGTTTATTGAAAAAAGGTCATCGGCCTTAAAATATCATAAAAGCTAAAACTGAATTGCAATGAAACACTTGATGATCAAACTGTATACAATATTGACCTTGGCAATGCTAATTCCAAGTAGCTCCAGTGCCCAAGGGATGCCGGTCTACGACAATACCAATTTTATCTCCTTCATGAAGTCTTTGTTGGAATCCGGCAAGCAGACCGCAGAATTGTTGAAGACGGTCAAGTTCCTAAAGCAGCAGAAGGAGAATATAGACAAGGTGAACAATGTGGTCAAACAATTGAAGGCCGTAAGCGAATTGGCCAAAAATAACCAGCGTCTATATGATATGGTGCAAAGTGACCTGAGGGAAATTCTCAATTCCCCATTTATCAAACCCCAAGAAATCGATCGTATCTCGAATTCCTTTGAGGGCATTATAGAAAATTCCATGTTGACAATGGATTATATAGACCAAATACTCACTAGCGACAATCTGAAAATGACCGACGCCGAACGTACTTCCATTCTTAAGGAAAAGGAAATGCAATCCAAGGAAATGGTAGCGGAAATCGAAGCCAAGACCCGTCGATATCACGAGATAATCGCCTTTAGGGAAATGCAGCATAAAATCAATAACCGGGAAACCAATTACTGATGTTCGGTATTTTTCTGGGAATAGGGCTTGAATATGTGGACACCGTCTTTCAGACCATAAAGAACAGTGACTTTTCACAGTACACCATTACGGGAATGAAAGTTCTAGCCGTACTCCTGTTCCTTGTCAATATTATTAAAAAATATAGCGAGGGCGTGGCCAATAGTGAAGGCTATACCTGGGGATTGACCCCAACCGAACTGGCCAAAAATTTTGTAGTGGTCCTATTCGTCATTTTTTCAACACAGGTGCCAGGTGTATTCGATAATATACTCGTGGCCATAGAAGCCCAATATAGGAATACTGCCCCGGCCCTACTCCCTTTGCAATTGCAGGATCTGGATATCGAACAGGATGTAGGAGCGATCGAAGCGGCCAAAAAAGCCCTTGCCCTACTCTATGAGGCCTTGGTAACTCCCTTGTTCGGGCTGAAGATATTGTCATTTATAATAGGCCTGATCCTATGGATGTTGGACTTGTTCATATATCCGCTGTTCTTGGCCCAACGATTCTTTCTATTGGGAATCATGCAGGCATTCTTTCCATTGGTCATTAGCCTGGCGGTGTTCGAAAAATTTAGATCCATGGCCTATAACTTCTTCAAACTCTATACGGGGGTCTATATGTTAGTACCTGCATTTTTCTTGGTCAATATATTTATAAACAGCCTTTACACCGAGGTGAACAACAATTTTTGGTCCAGTCTTTTCGGAACGGATTGGGGTAGCCAAACGTTTGCACCTGTGATTCAACTGGGCTCCATTGGGTTCATTGTTTTGCTGAAGTTCACCTTATACCGCAGGGCAATCTCTTTTACCCTTAGACTTTTTAGTGCGACTTAATCATTTAAATGGAAAAATTCATGAAAACACCATATAATAACATTCAGAATATTCTCGGACAAAATCGATTTGTGGTCCTCGCCGTAATCTTGGCGTCAACGCTCATAAGTGCTATTTCCATTCTTTCGGTACTAAGGCTTCATAACGATGCCATGAACAAAGCTTTCGTGGTCAGCTCCCAAGGGAACGTTATTCCACTCCAGCTCGTCGATCAAAAAGAGAACTTGTCAGTGGAGGCCTTGGCGCACCTGGAAATGTTCCATGAATATTTCTACAATATCAATTCGAACAATTATGAGCGCAATTTGGAAAAGGCGCTATGGCTTGGCAATAGCTCGGTCGATGCCCTCTACCGGCAGAAAAAAGCAGACGGGGTATATAACCGATTGCTACAGTACTCCTTGGTACAAAAGGTACTGGATATAGATTCCAAAATCAATTTGGACAATGAATCTTATTCCTTTGAGACCAAAACCATTTTTGAAATCAATAGGGGTGCCGCCACGGACATCTATGAATTGATCAGCAGTGGCCAACTTATCCGTATCGACAGGAATTTTCCCAATAACACCCATGGATTTTTGATTACCAATTTTTTTGAGAATTCATTGCGAAAATTAGAGCAATATGAAAATTGAAAAGAACAAAATCGTATTTACATCCATCCTGCTATGTATCCTTTTGTTCATCACGGCATACGTGGTAATTATCATGGATGAAGAAGAGGGTACCAGTGTGGAGGGCAACCAGATTCCATTACCGGAATTAAAGAATGAACAGAAAATATATGATTCAAAATTGGATGCGCTCAACGATCTCAAGGAGAAGAAACGGTTCAATGCTCCCAGTGTCTACCATGAAGACCTGATGGATTCTACGGGATTGTACGATCCTGATTTACTGGACAAGAAAAAAATGCGTGTTGTGGACAGTATTTATAAAAATGGCCGCATACGCTATTCCCCAAAGCAGTATAAAAATCTAAAAATTGATACTCCTCCCCTTGCCAATGATGAGAGCTTTGAAAAACCTTCCTTTGATGAAATAAGTACTAAGGAAACCCAGGTAGCTTCTGAGGAAAGGGCACTGGAGCACCAATTGTTCTATGCATCCCACCCCATATCAATGAAGTCCGCTACCATCTCCCCCAACGTCATACTTGCAGGGGTGGACGGGATACAAACGGTCAAGACGGACTATCGACTAAGATTGCGCTTATTGCAGGATATAAGGATCAATGATGTACTGGTACCAAGAAATACCCGTATCTACGGATTTGTTGGTTTCAAAGCGAACAGAACCTTAATCCGTATTGAAAGGATAGACCATCAGCCCGTAGAATTGACCGCCTATGATTTCGAGGACGGTTCCGAGGGTATCTACGTCAAGAACAATTTTCGGGCAGAAGCCACCAATGAAGTGGTGGACGATTTCGTCGACGATATCAATATCACAGGGGTACCACAAATTAAAGGTGTCCAGCGAATCTTTAGACGAAATCGAAGGAACATTCGTGCCACTATTTCCGATAATTACCTTCTTGTTCTAAAGTTGAACGAGAATAAACCTAAACCATATTTCAAATGAAAACTATACTCACATTCTCAATGTTTGCTTTTTTTATCACGATGTCGGCACAACGGGCCCTTGATACCATTTATGCCAATGAGCACAAAAATGTGGCCTTGTTCTTTTCCGAACCTATTCGACAGGGAATTACCGGGGCCCCGAATTTTATTTTTACTTATAACCGTGAAAAGGAACAGCACTTTGGCCTATTACAGGCATACCCAGGTCCTGAAAGTAATCTCTTGGTTGTAAGCTCTAATGGACAGCTGTATTCTTATATAATCAAGTATAGGTCGGATTTGGATCATCTCAATCATTTTATTGATATAGAGGAAAGTATTGGGAATGAAACCCGGGTAAAACCAATATTGGACTCAATACATATTAAGACCGATTCATTGGATAGTAAATCGGACTACTATGCACGGGCCTCTAAGCATGTTATTAAATCCCAAGCTGGGCATGTTGCCTCCAGACGAAAACATGGCTTGTCCCTAAAACTTTTAAAGCCGGTTTACTACGGTTCGGAAGTATATCTGGTCATTGAGGCCATGAACGACTCGGGAATCGATTTCGAAATTGATTTTCTTAATGTCTACAGAGCTTCAGGGGCCAAGGGCCCAAGGGCTTCCCTTCAGAATATCCCGATGAAAACTATCTATGCCCATGACCTACCGGAAATAATTAAAAACAGGGATAGGAAACGCTTTGTTTATGTCCTTCCAAAATTCGTATTGGCACCTATGGAAAAATTGGTTCTTGATTTAAGGGAACTAAATGGGAACAGAAGCTTAATCTTGACAACTACACTTTAATTAATTGTTTAATTGGTTGGATTTAATGTATTAGTATTGAGTATTTTTTGTTGGTTATATATAGTCAAAATATTTTCTTAAGGTCTATACGGATTATCCAGTTGTGATACCCGATTTGGACCAACCTTGGCTATATGCTTTATAGGTTTTAAATGATCCTTTTCTATTGTCCATTTCCGGATATTGTGAATTTTCCAAACCTTTTTAATACACTTACTAGGCTGTGGCCGCTCCCTTTTTTTGAAGGCAAAACAACAACACTTTTGGTTGTCCACACTGCATAAAGCCACCCCTTCATCCCCCGCTGTTTATAAGTGTTTCCATCCAAAAGTGTTGTGACCCATCAAGCAACAAAAAAAGGTAACGACGACGGCTCTATGGAAAGTAAATCAAAATATCGAATTATGGAATCATTCAGAATATACCAAAACGGAAGTGGACAATACCCAACAAAAAAAGCCTGCCTGTTGCAGGTAAGGAAAACACTCCGGATATAATAAGTAAATCAATTGTTTAATCTTTAATATTATAATTATGGGAATTATTAGAAACAATGTGCAGTTAATCGGGAATGTGGGACAGGAGCCTATTATTGCCGAATTGGAGAATGGTAGAAAAGTTGCTCGGTTTTCTTTGGCTACCAATGTCTATTTCAAGGACTCTAAAGGAGAAAAACAAAAGGAAACCAATTGGCACAATATTGTG
>JBFHGV010000039.1:0-11667 GCA_041582955.1 Arenibacter sp. | reverse complement strand
TTTTTGGAGACCATTGTTCACCTATTTCGGATACCTCCATTATTTCTTCAATGGCCTCGGCCAGTGACCATATAGATCATATTAATACCCAATTGCCCTATGCCTTGATCGGAGGCCTGCTTACGGTACTACTTTACGTAATTTTAGGGCTAATAATGATTTAGATGGAAGGATTCCTTTACCTTTGCATTTATAAAAGTTAAATAGGGAAGATGTCGCATAAAGCCGGTTTTGTAAATATTATAGGGAATCCCAATGTGGGGAAATCCACTTTGATGAATGCCTTTGTTGGGGAAAAACTATCCATTATTACCTCCAAGGCACAGACTACCCGACACCGTATTTTGGGTATTGTCAACGGGGACGATTTTCAGGTGGTGCTTTCCGATACCCCAGGGATCATAAAACCGGCCTATGAACTGCAATCCTCTATGATGGATTTTGTGAAGTCGGCCTTCGAGGATGCAGATGTGTTGATCTATATGGTGGAAATAGGCGAAAAGGCCTTAAAAGACGAACGTTTTTTTGAAAAGATCAAGAATAGTGATATTCCCGTGCTGCTTTTGTTGAACAAGATAGATGTATCCGAACAGGGCATTCTGGAAGAGCAGGTACAATATTGGCAGGAAATGTTGCCAAAAGCCAAGATACACCCCATATCTGCTCTTCAGAACTTTAACGTAAAGGAAGTGTTTCTGCGCATTTTGGAATTGCTTCCCGAAGCACCCCCCTATTATCCCAAGGATCAATTGACCGATAAGCCGGAGCGCTTTTTCGTAAACGAAACCATCAGAGAGAAAATACTGCAGTTCTATAAAAAAGAAATACCGTATTCCGTGGAAATAGATACGGAGGAATTTTTTGAGGACGAGGATATTATCCGCATGCGTTCTGTAATCATGGTGGAACGCGATTCCCAAAAGGGGATTATTATAGGGCACAAAGGCAGCGCCCTTAAGCGGGTAGGTGTAGAAGCCCGCAAGGACTTGGAGAAATTCTTCGATAAACAGGTGCACTTGGAGCTCTATGTTAAGGTGAACAAGAATTGGAGGAGCAATCCCAATCAATTGAAGCGCTTTGGGTACAATCAGGGATAGCGCCCTGGTATATTTTACAGGTCATAGAATATTTTAAGTTTTTTTTTTGACCTATATTTTCATCATCCGGGAGTGCAGGTTGCAGTCGCTATAGATGGGCTTGCGTATAACGCTAAATGTGTCATGGCCAAATGAATATGCGTTAGGTCTGCCTTTATTTTCTTTATCCCCATTTGCGGTTTAGTTAAATTCTTAACAATTAGTTATTATTTTTTTTACGCTTAGCTTATAGGTGGTTGTCATCTTTGGTTATCATAAATAAACAACCGAATATGAAAAAATCACTTTTAACACTAGTTGTAGGAGGAATCCTGTTTACCTCATGTATTAAGGACCATGTTGGACATGTAGACGATGAAGATAATGTGGATGTGTCCCAATTAACATTTGTGAAAATAGGCGGTTTCGCCAATGGGACCGGGGATGAAGGTTTTGCGGAGATTAGCGCGTTTGACCCAGAAACAAAGAAGCTGTTTGTAGTAAACCCTGTGGAGACCCAAGTTTCGGTTTGGGATATTTCCTCGCCCTCTTCCCCAATTAAATTAAGCGCCATTCCATTAACAGGAACACCCAACAGTGTGGATGTCCATGATGGGGTATTGGCGGTGGCTGTGGAAAATACCAATAAGCAATTGGATGGTACCGTACAGACCTACGATGCGGAAACGCAGACTTTGATCAGCACCTTTAATGTGGGCGCCTTGCCCGATATGGTTACTTTTAGCCCTAATGGCAAATATATTATTTCGGCCAATGAAGGCGAGCCCAATGATGATTATACGGTAGATCCGGAGGGTTCGGTTTCTGTGATTGAGGTGGGGAATAACGAAATCAACACCCTGTACTTTACGGCATTTAGTGCCGCTTCCGTTGGTAATGGTTTTAGGGTTTTTGGACCGGGTGCAAGTTTTGCCCAAGATGTAGAGCCGGAATATATTGCGGTTTCTGAAGACAGTAGGTATGCCTATGTTTCCTTACAGGAGAACAACGGGATGGCCGTGGTAGATCTTACGTCTATGGCTATAAGCAATGTCTTTGGCCTTGGGGTGAAAGATTATTCCCTACCCAATAATACGCTAGATGCCAGCAATAGGGACGATATTGTTGGAAACTTTCAGAATTGGCCAATTTCCGGTTTTTATATGCCAGATGCCATTGCCTACACCGAGCTTAATGGTACGGGCTACATTATTTCGGCAAACGAAGGGGATTCCAGGGATTACGATGCGTATTCTGAAGAGGAAAGGGTAAAGGACATAATTTTAGATCCTACGGTATTTCCAAATGCCACTGATCTGCAGTTGGATGAAAATCTAGGAAGATTAAAGATGACCACTGCTAATGGGGATACCGATGGCGATGGTGATTTTGATGAGATCTATGCTTATGGAGGTAGGTCTTTTACTATTTGGTCCACCTCGGGTGACTTAATATATGATAGTGCAGATGCTATAGGGAGAAAAACCTTGGAGGTGAATCCTGCCTATTTTAATGCCGATGAGGGCGAGGCCGATGGCAGAAGTGATGACAAGGGGGCGGAACCCGAATCTGTTGTTACCCTAAAGGTTGGGGATGCTACTTTGTTGTTTGTAGGCTTGGAGCGAAGCGGAGGGGTATTGGTATATGATATTAGCAATCCTAACAGTCCGGAATATGTAAATTGGTTGTTTGATGAGGTAGATGTGGCTCCGGAAGGTTTGTTGGTCGTTTCTAAAAACGATAGTCCCACTGGAGAGCATTTATTGATCGTAACCAATGAAGTTTCCAATAGCATTGCGATCTACGAAATAAAATAATTTGTACGGTCTTTTGTGCCGATCCCTGGGTGTCTTGAATGCTCAGGGATTTTTTATATTAAACTCCAATGCAATCTGTTCTGTGGCTAGGAGAGTCCTGCATACGGTAAGGTTGGTTCCGTGTGGTTCAGAATCAATAAATGGATGTTTGGCAGGACGCAAATGGCGTCAATATTGGATTCTTTGTGGGAGGCATGGGGTGGTTGTATATCTACAGGTTTAAGAGGTTGTTTGACTGCCTAAGTTCCCTACCCTGCACTCAGGCGGGCCTGTCTATCAACAGATAGACTCACAATAAGGCATCCCTTTTTGAAAATCCTTGGTATAAACCCATTTTTTAACCATGGGATGTTGTCACTTTAAGTTTTCTTCCTCACATATTGAATGGCCCACCTTTCCTTGGTAGGAGAAGTAGCCTTTTTTTTTAACTTCCATACATTTTTTATCTGCAGTGGGATAAATCTAGATCAATAAAATTCGCCATGCTATTTTTAATTCTTGTTTTGGACTTAGTCCTGCACATCCTTATCAATCTTGACATGGCGAAGCATAAACTCATGTAATTGGTGCATTTGGGGTCTTCCCTTTCTTTTGCCCAATCTTCCAAAGATGTAAAGGGCAATCCAAGTAGCGATCATAAATGACATTAATCCAATTTGAAGGCCAATTGGCTTGCCCAGGACATTGTTGGAATAGGCCCAAACCCCAAAAATGATGAAAAGGGTGGCTACCATAAAATGGACGAACATAAAAAAGGTCCATAGGGTAGGGTTGGGGCCAAACAACCCATAAATAATGCTGTTGCCTTCGTCATTGTCCACGATTTCCAGTTGTAGTTGCGGGGACCAAAAGTGGGATGTTGAGGGGGTGAATTTTATAAAAACGTGCTGGTCAGATACCTTAATAATAAAGGGAGGGGTGTCCGCATTTTTAAATAATCGCAATATGGATGCTGCGGGGCCGTTCGCCCCAATTTGGAACCTGGGTCGTAAGACAATGTCATTGGGTAGGGCTTTCAAACTATGCTGCTGATAATAAGGATAAAAGATACTGTTTTTTCTTCGGATATAAATAGTACTTTTGCATCAAATTAAAAGTATGAGTGCTATTGTAGCCATAGTAGGAAGACCTAATGTAGGTAAATCAACCTTTTTTAACCGACTTATCCAAAGGAGAGAGGCCATTGTAGATGCCGTGAGCGGTGTTACCCGCGACCGTCATTACGGGAAGAGTGATTGGAACGGAGTGGAGTTTTCCGTAATAGATACCGGAGGGTATGTACTGGGGAGTGATGATGTATTTGAGAAAGAAATAGACAGACAAGTAGAGCTGGCCATAGATGAGGCCGATGCCATAATCTTTATGGTAGACGTTGAATCTGGAATCACAGGTATGGACGAGGATGTTGCCAAGCTGTTGCGCAGGATAGATAAGCCCATATTCTTAGTGGTTAATAAGGTGGATAATAACAAGAGGGCTGAAGATGCAGTGGAATTTTATTCCTTGGGCCTTGGTAACTATTATACCATAGCCAGTATTAATGGGAGTGGAACGGGCGATTTACTGGACGACCTGGTAAAAGTATTGCCGGAGAAAGAAAAGGAAGAAGACAATTTGCCGCGTTTTGCCGTTGTAGGGCGACCCAATGCAGGGAAATCTTCTTTTATAAATGCCCTTATTGGGGAGGAACGATATATTGTTACCGATGTAGCCGGAACCACCAGGGATAGTATAGATACCAGATACAACAGATTTGGATTCGAATTTAATTTGGTAGATACTGCTGGGATCCGCCGTAAGTCCAAAGTGCGGGAAGACTTGGAGTTTTATTCCGTCATGCGTTCTGTTAGGGCTATAGAACATTCGGATGTTTGTATACTAATGCTGGATGCCACCCGTGGTTTTGACGGTCAGGTAGAAAATATTTTTTGGCTGGCACAACGAAACAATAAAGGCATCGTTATATTGGTGAATAAATGGGATCTGGTAACGGATAAGGAGACCAATAGCATTAAACAATACACCCAAAAAATAAAGGAGGCCATTGCTCCCTTTACCGATGTGCCTATTCTTTTTGTTTCGGTCCTGACGAAACAGCGCATCTATAAAGCCATTGAGACGGCCGTCCAGGTCTATGAAAATAGGTCTAGAAAGGTGGTTACAAGAAAGCTGAACGATATTATGCTGCCCATAATTGAAAACTATCCTCCGCCCGCCTATAAGGATAAATATGTTAAGATTAAATTCTGTACCCAATTGCCCACACCATATCCGCAGTTTGCATTCTTTTGTAATCTGCCGCAATATGTAAGGGAACCCTATAAGCGATTCTTGGAGAATAAGCTTAGGGAGCATTTTGATTTCACAGGAGTGCCGGTAACGGTTTTTATGAGGAAGAAATAGGAAGTGAAATTGGCATTGGGAATATTCTGGTCACTAGGGTCTTAAAGTTCTGTTAACCATTTGGGGAGTTGGTAGGTGTTAGTATATTTTTGAACACTTACCATAATTATCAAGAACACTAGACACACTAACCAAATGACGAAAATTTTATTTTCTATCCTATTTTTATTTTCTATTGTATCCTATTCCCAAGACTTTAGTTTAAGCGGTAAGATCATTGATGCCACTACCAAGGAGCCCTTGGAAGCGTCCACTATATATGCTGAATCATTAAAGGACAGTACTTTGGTGTCCTATACCATATCTGATCAGAAAGGAGCTTTTGAGCTGGAGGGTGATACAAGTCTTAAGGCTGTAAACGTAATTTTTAGCTACAACGGATATAAGCCGTTGGTGATGAACGTAGAGCTTAAGGAAAATGTGAACCTTGGACAGGTGCAACTGGAGGAAATGGCCGAGGAGTTGGAAGGGGTGTTGATTGTTGGGGATAGGGTTCCTATAACCATAAAGAAGGATACGCTGGAGTTCAATGCCGATTCGTTTAAAACTAAGCCAGATGCCTCAGTAGAGGATGTGCTTAAAAAACTACCGGGCGTAGAAGTGGATAGTGATGGCAAGATCACTGTAAATGGTAAAGAGGTAGACCAGGTATTGGTTAACGGTCAAGTATTCTTTAGTAACGATCCCAAGGTGGCTACCAAAAGTTTGCCAAAGGATATTATTGATAAAATCCAAATTTCCGATACCAAGACCAAAGAACAGGAGTTTTCCGGTGAGGCTGGGGATGGTGAAAGTAAGACCATTAATTTAACCATAAAAGAGGATAAGAATAAAGGTTATTTGGGAAGATTGGCGGCAGGATACGGTACGGATGAAAGGTATCAGGTAAATGCCCTGCTCAACTATTTTAATAATAAAAAGAGGTTGAGTTTTATAGGTAGTTCCAATAATGTAAATAACTCCGGATTTTCCTTTGATGAGATTTATGACATGGTAGGGAATACCAATGGAGGGTATTCCGGTGCGGAGGCTTCCGGGCTGATCAACAATTTTGGCAACGGAATTACCACTTCTTCCAACGTGGGGACCAGCTATGCCAATTCTGAAAAAGGAGTGTATGAGATTGACGCAAACTACTTTTTTGGATATAGTGATTCCTATAACGATCAAAAAACGTCTAGGGAAAATATCCTGCCAGACAGCAGGTATTTCACCGAAAACGAATCTAATTTTGATGGGTCTACCAATTCTAACCGCGGGGCGGCAAATATTGAGTACGATGTGGATAAAACCCTTCGTGTTACCGTGCAGCCCTCCCTAAGTATTAATAGGACCAATTCTATAAATAGGAACAATACGGTGTCTATAGATGAGGATGGGGACCTTATCAATAGAAATGATCGTACTACGGTGAACGATGGTTTTCAGCGAAATTTTTCCAACCGTATGGGGATTATGAAAAAGTTGGATACCATTGGGAAATTGATAAGCTTTTCTTTTTCTAACAACAATACCCAAAACAGAAGCAGTTCCAACCTAAACTCTAACAGGGAGGTATTTGGTGATGACCCCAGTGTGGAGGAGGTAAATCAGCTGTCCGACATTAATAATAAAAGAAATTCCTATGAATTGGAGGCACGCTATAGGCATCCTTTAACTACTAAATTGTTCCTGGATATTGGCTATGAATATAAAAACGACCAAAGGGACAATTCCAAAGATGTTATGGACTATGATGACGGGAGCAACGGTTATACTCAATTTAATGAAAGCCTGAGTTCCGATTTTAATTTTGAGAATATTCAGCAATCACCATTTTTAGGCCTGCGCCATAATGGAGATAAGCTCAACCTCAGGATAAATGCCTCTTATGTGCTCACCGATCTTAAGAACCAGGATTTTCTTCAGGGGACTTCCTTTTCCAATTCGTATAAAAATTTATTGTTCAGAAGCCGTTTAAGGTATTCTATGGGCAAGAACAAGCGCTTGTACCTTAGGTATAATTCCGGACTCAGTATTCCTTCGGTAAACCAGTTGCAACCAGTGCCCAATGTAAACAATCCTTTAAATGTGGTAATTGGTAACCCCAATTTATTGCCCAGTGTAAATCACGGAGTGGATTTAAATTATAGCAATTATAATTGGAAGGAACGCAGTGGGGTATTTATCTATACCGGACTGGATATCCAAAAAGATAGGGTTTCTGCGATTTCTACCACCGATGAGAATTTTTTAAGGACAACACGCTATACCAATATAGATGGTAATTATAGGGGGCATGGAGGTATTGGCTATACCAAGCAGATTAAAAAAGATAGTCTTTATACCCTTAAATTTAATCTAAGGCCAAGGTTAAGCTATGGGAGGCAAGTGAGTTTTACCAATGGAGTAGAGCTCAAGGCGAAGTCTTTTGACGTGTCGCCCTTTTTCTCTACTACCTATAATTACAAGGAACTTTTGGAAATAGAACCTGGATATGGTATAACCTTTAATAATACCAAGTATAATTTAGATAATATTGAGGATATAGAATATACCTCCCAAAATGCCAGTCTTAGGTTAACCTCTTATTGGCCTAAGAATTTAATTTGGGGCAATGATCTAAGGTATACTTATAATGGCAATGTAGGGCCAGGGTATAAAAAGGATGCACTTTTTTGGAATATGAGTTTAGGTCTTCAATTAATGCAGGATAAAGGAACCTTAAAGGTCTTGGCCTATGATCTCTTGGATCAGAATATTAATACAAGAAGGACAACTGGGGAAGATTTTATACAGGATTATCAAGGTACTGTACTACAGCAGTATTTTATGGCGAGCTTTACCTATAAATTTGATCAGTTTGGAGGTAAAAAACCCGATATGGGTTCAAGGGGAAGACGTTATTACAATTAGTATGAAGGATTTTTGGTTTGAATGGTGTTAGATCCCAATTATTTCAATTGCAAATTAACCCATTGGTAAATTGATTCATTGGTACATTAAAACAATTACCAACCACCGGAAGCACCGCCACCGCCAAATCCGCCGCCACCGAAACCACCGCCAAATCCGCCACCAAACCCACCACCCGAGGATCTGGATCTATAGTGGCCACGGCCCCTTCTACTCAGTTCAATAGTATCCCATATGTCCAGTCCTTTGGTGTTACTGCCATGGCCACCGCCCCTATGTCTTGTGTTGGAGAGGATTATGAGGATTACGATAAAAACGATAAAAGGCAAAACGGCTCCAAAGGGAAACCCTTTGCTGTTGTCCAAAGTGCGTTCTTCCTTAAACTCCCCATTCAAAACCTGGAATATAACGTCGGTTCCTTTGTTGAGTCCTTCGTAATAACGATCCCGCTTAAACTCTGGGACAATCACATTTTCAATAATGCGTTTAGAGAGGGCGTCGGTCAAAAGTGCCTCTACGCCATAACCCGTATTGATGGCAATCTTGCGATCGTTCCTTGCCAATAGTATAAAGATGCCATTGTCTTTTTCGGCCTGTCCTATTCCCCATTTATGGCCCCAATTGGCGCCTAGAAAGCTTATGTTTTCCCCTATGGTAGAGGAAATAATGGCAATTACTATTTGCGTAGAGGTACTGTCCGAATAGTGGATCAGTTTTTGTTCAAGGCTTTTTTTTTTGTTCTTGGGAAAGTAGGCCTATATAGTCGTATACGCTGGTTTGTTTTTGGAGCTCTGGTTTTTCAGGGATGTTAAATTGGGCAACACAAAGTGTGTAGCTGCATAAAACCAATAATAAGATACTAGCCTTTAGATACTTCATTGCTCAATTCATTGGTGTTGTTGGGGTGCCATGGGAAATGGATTTGCAGTTCTTTGCCGGCCATCAGGACAGCTTCTATTATGCCCTGTTTAAAATTTCCTTTTTTAAAATGGTTCTCTAATATATTCTTGGTATTGTCCCAAAAATTTTCTGGTACAACCCGGTCAATGCCCTTGTCACCGTATATCACAAACTTTCGGTCGTTTACCGCGATATAAATGATGACTCCGTTCCCTTCCTTGGTTTTGTCCATCTTTAAGTAGTGGAAAACCTCCTGGGCCCGTTTAAAGTGGTTGGTATGGGAATGAGGTTCTATATGCACCCGTATTTCCCCAGAAGTATTTTTTTCCGCTTCAACAATGGCCTTTACAATTTCCTGTTCCTCATTGGCCGTTAAAAAATCCTCTACCTGGGACATATGGTTTAATTAAATTCGAAATTCACATCAGGAGCCTGTGACGCTCCGGCATCCGATTGAAAATAAGCCAATGCGTCAAAATTAAAAATACCGGCCAGAACGGAATTAGGAAAGGTTTTTATATGATTGTTATAGGGTAGTACGGTTTCGTTAAAACGGATGCGCTCTACGTTAATTCGGTTTTCAGTGCCTTCCAATTGCGCTTGCAATTCCAGAAAATTCTGGTTTGCCTTAAGCTCTGGATAGCGCTCTACGGTGACCAAAAGACTTTTTAGGGCGCTGCTGAGTCCACCTTGTACTTGGTTAAACTGCGCAAGTTGTTCCGGTGTAATATTGCTAGGGTCTATAGTCATTGAGCTGGCCTTGGCCCTTGCCTCGATAACGTCGGTTAGGGTCCCTCGTTCAAAGTCGGCCGCACCTTGTACGGTTTTTACCAGATTGCCTATGAGGTCGTTCCTTCTTTGGTAGGCGCTTTCTACGTTGGCCCAGGTTTGGGAGGAAGTTTCTTTAAGCTTAATGGCGGTATTGTTGAAACCTACAGCCCATTGGTAGAGTCCTAAGCCTAGAACTACAAGGATAATTACCGGAATTAACCATTTTTTCATAATTGGATTGTTTAGATTTATTTATAGTTGATTTTTTATCTTGATAAGTTCTGCCTTTACCTTTTCCAGTTTTTGGATTACGTCAAAGGTAGACAGGGTTTTTAATTTGTCTTCCTTGAGGTGTATTTTGGCTCCTTCCAAGGTAAAACCGCGCTCCTTGACCAGGTGGTAGATCAATTGAAGGTTTTTGATATCCTGAGGCGTAAATTTTCTATTGCCCTTTGCATTTTTTTTGGGCTTTAACACATCAAATTCTTTCTCCCAAAATCGGATGAGGGAAGCGTTTACATCAAAAGCATCGGCCACCTCACCAATACTATAATACCTTTTTTCTGGGAGATCTATATGCATTAATCCAGGGATTGATTTTCTTGGTTAGCGTATTTCAACATATTTTCAAACTCTTCAGCAGACAAACTGCCGTAGTAGAAGTTGATAGGGTTAATGCGCTGGTCATCCTTCCATACTTCATAGTGTAGATGTGGTGCCTCGGAGCGCCCCGTATTGCCCACAAAGCCAATGAGGTCACCTCTTTTTACCTTTTGATTTTTCTTTACATTGTACTGGCTGAGGTGTCCGTATAGGCTTATGTATCCATAGCCGTGGTCTATTCTAATATGTTTTCCGTATCCGGATGAATTATTGTCCGCCCTTATTATCTTGCCATCTCCCGATGCGTACACCGGTGTTCCCTTGGGTGAGGTAAAATCCATTCCCCAGTGCATTTTCCTGGCCTTGGTAAATGGATCTGAGCGCCATCCATATCCAGAGGCCATTCGTGTAAGATCTTCATTCTTAATGGGCTGTATGGCCGGTATGGCCGCCAATAATTTTTCTTTCTCCTCTGCCAGTTTGGTGATCTCATCCAAGGATTTGGACTGTATTACCATTTGTTTTTGAATGATATCGAGCCGTTTGGTTGTGGCAATTATCATTTCGGAATTATTAAAGCCCTCTAAAGATTTATACCGGTTAACCCCTCCAAATCCCGCTCTCCGTTGTTCTTCCGGAATAGGGTTGGCTTCAAAGTATAATCGATATATATTGTTGTCCCGATCTTCAATATTGGCCAATACCTGTTCTATCTGCTCCATTTTCTTGCTCAAGAGTTCAAATTGAAGCTCATAGTTTTTCACCTCCCTCGCCAATGATAGTTCCCTGGGGGTGTTGACCAAGTTGGTGTTTAGGAGCAAAATGAGTCCCAAAAAGCCAGAGAGAAACGATCCGAGAAAAAACAAGGAAATATTCCGGTATCTTCTGGATTTTTTGGGTTCTATCTTGCGATAAGATAGAGTGTCAGGGTCGTAATAATATTTTACCTTAGACATGTATCTAATTTATCCTATTTTTGTGGTTGCAAATATAGTTAACTTGCAATTATGCAAAATGTTTTCTGCCAACTGTTAAATATATAAAAAGCTTACCAATATACATGAAATCCCAAGAAATTAGAGCCAAGTTTTTAGAATTTTTTAAGGAAAAATCACATAAAATTGTTCCTTCTGCGCCTATGGTGATCAAGGACGATCCTACCTTGATGTTTACCAATGCAGGAATGAATCAGTTCAAGGAAT
>JBFHGV010000038.1:0-11794 GCA_041582955.1 Arenibacter sp. | reverse complement strand
TATTGCTTTCCTAGGTAATCTGTATAAAGTGAGCTGGAAGTTTACTGTAATACATTAGGCGTAAACCGGTATTAATGGGCCAATAAACTGGGTTCTTTAAGGCAGCAGTTAAGTTGTGGTGGGCGCTACTATGCAATTAAAGAAAATCCTAACACCCGGATGTAATCTGTAAAATTATCAAAGTAACGGGGCGCTATTTTGTGGCCCCATCATGAGTTATCGGCAATGGCCTTAGCAGCTATATAGGCCCCGGTCCAGGCATTCTGAAAATTGAATCCGCCCGTAATGGCATCTACATTTATTACTTCCCCTGCAAAATAGAGGCTGGGGAGTAGTTTGCTTTCAAAAGTCTTAAAATTTATTTCTTTTAGAGCCACGCCTCCCGCCGTGACAAATTCCTCCTTAAAAGTGCTTTTTCCATCTACCTGAAACCTGCAATTGGTAAGTTGCTTGGCCAAATTCTGTAATTGGACTTTAGAAATATCGGCCCATTTATCGGCTTCGGAAATGCCAGAAGCTTTCACTAGACTTATCCAGAGTCGTTTTGGAAGGTCGAAAGATTTTGTCCGTAGTACGGTTTTTTTTCCTTCTACCTCTTTTATTTGCAGTAATTGCCGCAGTGCTCCGTCTTCATGAAAGTTGGGCAGCCAATTTACTCTTATGTTAAACTTGTAGTTTAGTTCGTGCAGCAATTGTGCTCCCCAGGCAGACAATCGCAAAATCCCTGGACCGCTCATTCCCCAGTGGGTGATGAGCAAAGGGCCTTCAGACTCCAAGTCTGCCGGATGGATGCCAAATGTTTTTAAGGCGGCACTGAACTTCCCATTCTTTATCTTGGAAGGTAGGATTTTGATACTGGCATGGGTGCTTACCCCTTGTATGCCCGTAATTCTGTCGTCCTTGATGTTAAAAGTAAAAAGTGAAGGGACAGCGGGGATTATAGTGTGCCCCAGCCGTTTTAAAATGCTCCAAATTTTTGGATTGCTACCTGTAGCGACCAATATTTTTTTGGTCTTATAGGTGCTTCTTATCGATTTAATTTCCCAAGCATAATTTTCGGTGTCTGATTTTTTGTGGAGCGGGATAATGTCTACTACCGAACTGTTCTTGAGCACCTTGATTCCCAATCGTTCTGTTTCAGAAACAAAACAATCTATAATGGTCTGTGATGAATTGGAGGCGGGGAATATCCTGCCATCGGCTTCTATTTTTAAACTGATGCCCCTTTTCTCAAAAAAGGCCATAGTGTCGCCGCTGCAATAGCTGTGAAAAGGGCCAACCAATTCCCTTTCTCCCCTAGGGTAGTTTTTGGCCAGTTCAGAGGGGTTAAACTCGGCATGGGTAACATTGCAGCGTCCCCCGCCGGAGACCTTTACCTTGGTCAGCACCTCTTTGCCCCGTTCCAAGATGGCCACCTTGAGCATTGGATTGGATTCTGCGATATGTATGGCACCGTAATAACCAGCGGCTCCACCACCAATAACAATAATGTCGAACATTAATTTACGCGTTCTGGAAAATTGGTAATAATGCCATCAACGCCCAATCGCGCTATTTTTTTTATGTCCTGCGGCTTGTTTACCGTCCAGGGATAAATCTTATATCCGGCATTTTTTATTTCATGGGTATTCTCCAAGGTTAGGTCTTTATAGTACGGATTAATGGCGACGGCTCCCAATTCCTTGGCAATATCCAGAGCCTGTAAGGGGTCACCGCTAACCAAGATGGCTATGGGCACTTTGCTGTTTAGCTTGCGCATGGTTTGTAATTCATCCCATTTAAAGCTGGAAATTAGGAATTTATCAATAGACCAGCCTTTTTCCTTAATGTAGTAATTCATTATAAAATTAACCCTATCTGCTGTATTGGATCCCTTAAGTTCAATATTCAATTGCACTTTTTTGTCTATTAGGTTTAGCACGTCCTGTAAGGTAGGAATCTTGTGGTTGCCGGTCAGGGTCAATTTCTGAAGATCGGCAAAATTAAAGGATTCAATACTACCAACGCTATCGGTTAATCTTTTAACATCGGTGTCATGGAACACCACGGTTTCCCCACTCTTAATTTTAAAGACGTCTATCTCTATCATGTCTGCCCCCAGATCCATTGCTTTCTGTATAGATGCCAAGGTGTTTTCCGTTTCGTGCCCCATTGCACCTCTGTGGGCAATAACCATGGGTTTGTTCATATTGTCGCAACTTATAAATAATAGGGATAAGAAAAATAATCCAATTGCAGATTTTGTTGTCATAATGCTATAATAATCTATTTTAAACTTAAAATTAAGGATTCCAATGGTTTTATATCGATTCTGATATGACCAATTTCATTTTCTATATATAAAGTATTTTCATTTTGGTTAAATAGTTCGTCTATCATGGTATATTCCCTATTGGTCAGTTGCCATTCCCGTACAATTTCCGATGGCAATTTTAAATCGAAACCAAAGGTCTGGTGTTCATCAAAGTTAGCAATAATTATGAGCCTTTCGCTTTCAGACCACCTTACAAAAGATAAAACCCTGTAATTGTAATATTGGGTATGGTCCCTGTTGTAGTAATGTATGTCCCTGTACTGCCCCATCAGTGCGCTACTGCCAATGGTAAAATTTAGTAGGTTCTTGTAAAAGTTTCGTAATTCTGTCTCTTTATGGGATAACTGGCCACCATCAAATTTTTTATTGTTTACCCAGCGTTGAAAATGGGGTACTCCTATATAGTCAAAAATAGAAGTGCGGCCCGGGGAACCAAAGCCTGGATGCTCTGCGGCGGGTTCCCCAACTTCCTGTCCAAAATAGATCATGGTTGGGGAGGTGCTTATGGTAGCGGAAACCACCATTCCGGGCTTAGCTTTGTCTGCATTGCCCAGAAATTCAGGGCAGGCAATACGGTGTTCGTCATGGTTCTCCAAAAAATGTAGCATATGATGCTCAATATCCATGAGTCCGTTTTGCACCACTGGAATATGGTCTGTCCAACCATGTCCTTGCATGATGTGTTTTAAGGAGTCGTAGAACTCCACTTTGTCGTACAAATAGTCCATTTTCCCCATAAAAATATAATCCCTATAGCGTTGGGGGTTGTATACTTCCGCCATTAAAAAAGCATCGGCCTTTTTCATTTTTATGGAAGAATTCATAAAGCTCCAGAATTCTACAGGAACCATTTCGGCCATGTCGTATCTAAAGCCGTCAATGCCCATATCTAGCCAATAAAGGGCTATATCCCTAAATTTTATCCAAGAGTCCGGGACAGCCTTTCCTTGCCAAAATGCATAATGTTCAGAGAAGTCTTTTTGGCTAAAATTATTGGGCAGCGTTTCAAAATCTTTCCTGCCATCCGGGGCTATGCCATAATTGATCTTTACGGTTTCGTACCAGTCATCAAAATTGGGTTTGGACAAACGGGATCCATTTCCCGTCCACTTGGCCGGGAACTCCGTGAATTTACTATCACCCATCCTATGTGTCTCCCCTCCCAATGGCAAATAACCATCCCTCCAATCCGGTACCGAAAAGGATTCGTCTAGGTTATAGTAAAAATTGTTGTCTTTGTCATAGGTCACCTTGGTGTTGTCCCTAGCCCCAAAATCTACCACCCCTTCGGGATTGTTTTTGCCTTCATATCGCCTGGCAACATGATTGGGAACTATATCTATAATCACCTTTAGTCCTGTTTTGTGGCTTCTTTCTACCAATTCCCTAAACTCTAGGTTTCTATTACTTGGGGCATCGGCAAGGTCTGGGTCTACACTGTAATAATCCTTAACGGCATAAGGTGATCCCGCTCTTCCTTTAACAATGTCAGGGTCATCGTTTGATATGCCGTAGGCCGTGTAGTCCCTTATTACAGCATGGTGGGGAACACCGGTATACCATATATGGGTTACGCCCAAATCCTTGATTTCCTCTAAGGCCTTTTCCGTAAAATCACTGAATTTGCCCACTCCATTTTCTTCAATGCTGCCCCAAGGTTTGTTATTGGTGTTGGTATTGCCGAACAATCTGGTAAATACTTGATAAATAACGGTTTTGTTGGGGTGGGCGTTCTGTTTCATTGCTAACTATCTTTACAAAATGACGATTAAGTCCCGACATATAGCCGGTTCCGGGCAAAAATGATAACGGTCTGGGTTGTTGTACTCTTTTTTATTCGGGAATCTATTGATATCGCTATATATAATCCTAAAAATATTCTTTGTTCCTAGCATGTTGTTGTACAATTTAAGGTTGATATGAAATAACCTTGTAGTCACACAGATTATAGGATTGATGCATATGTTTTCTTTTCGGCCGTTAATACCAAACGTTGGCCATTTAGCCTTATAGGCATTTCCTGTGTTCCCTCTAGTTCAAAACAGCTCTCTTTATTGCTAACCTTTACCTTAATAATATTTCCTCTAAAATTTACCTTAAAGGAGTAGGATTTCCATTGTTTAGGTATCCTAGGACTAAACGATAGTTGGTTCTCCAAGACCCTCATGCCTCCAAACCCTTCCACTATACTCATCCAGGTGCCTGCCATGGAGGTGATGTGGAGCCCTTCATTGACTTCCTTGTTGTAATCGTCCAGATCTAAACGTGAGGTGCGTAGGTAAAAGTTATAGGCCTGTTCCATTCTGTTAAGTTTGGCAGCTAGAATACTGTGTACGCAGGGAGAAAGAGAGGATTCATGTACCGTAAAAGGCTCGTAAAAATCAAAATGTCGTTCCAGTTCGTCCAAGCTAAATTGGTCCTCAAAGAAATAAAATCCCTGTAGGGTGTCGGCCTGCTTGATATAAGGAGACCTTAAAATCCGGTCCCAACTCCATTTCTGGTTAATTGGGCGATCTTTTTTCATTAAGTCTTTCGCCGGAATAAGTTCTTTGTCCAAAAAGCCGTCCTGTTGTAGGTATACCCTGTTTTTTTCATCATAGGGGAAATACATATTTGTGGCCACTTGATCCCACAAGGCTGTCTCTTGTTCTGATAATTGGGTTGTCCCTATAATCCTGGCGTAGTCACGCGGATAGCCTTCTTTTATCTTTTGTAAGGCTTCAAGTGTGTACTGAATACACCATCTGGCAATATAATTTGTGTACCAGTTGTTGTTAACATTGTTTTCGTATTCGTTGGGTCCGGTAACCCCCAAGATTACATATTTGTTTTTTTGTGATGAAAATGTGGCCCTTTGATGCCAGAAGCGGGATATCCCTATTAAGACTTCCAAGCCCATTTGCGGCATATAGCTGTCGTCTCCGGTAAAACGATGGTAATTGTAAATGGCAAAGGCAATAGCGCCATTTCTATGTATTTCCTCAAAGGTTATTTCCCATTCATTATGGCACTCTTCCCCATTCATAGTTACCATAGGGTATAATGCGGCCCCGTCTCCGAAACCTAATTTTTTGGCATTTTCAATGGCTTTTTCCAAATGGTTGTACCTATAGGTGAGAAGGTTTCTTGCTACCGTATTGTCTTTGGTGGCCATATAAAAGGGAATGCAATAGGCCTCTGTATCCCAATAGGTGCTTCCTCCATATTTTTCTCCCGTAAATCCTTTGGGTCCTATATTGAGTCGGGAATCTTTCCCTAAATAGGTCTGGTTCAGGTGAAAGATATTAAAGCGAATGCCTTGTTGTGCCTTAAGATCACCTTCTATGGTAATATCGCTCATTTTCCATATTTCGGACCAAGCTTTCTTTTGTTGCTCCAATAAGCCGTCAAAGCCGATGGACGTAGTCGATTTCAAGAGATTTTTCGCCGCTGTGTGCAGGGCATCCACCTTGTGGTTGGTAGAGACCGTATATCCCCCAAATTTAATTAAGGTTAAGCGGTCGCCTTTGTTGATTTCTTTTTTAAATTCATGGACCACCTTATTGGCTGGGGTTGCTTCAACAGGAGTAGTGGTAACCGCCTCATCGTTGTGGAACAAAGCAGATTCCATAAAGGTACAGGTATAAAAATTGGTCTTCATGGTATGGGCTTCCAGAAAGGCCCGGCACCCATTGGATTCTACTTTGGTAGTGTTCCAAAATTGGTCGTCCCAATTACTGTCTTCATTGGTGATTCCACTGTCCAAATAAGGGAGGAAAGCAATGTTTATGTCTTGGTTTACTGCGGTAATTTCGTACTTAATGGCCCCTAGCTCATCAAAATCCAGACTTAGGAAACGGATAATTTTGGCTTTTACAACAGTGCCGTTTAACAAGGTGGCGGTAAAACTTCGGCAGTACCAGCCTTCCTTCATGTTGAGCTCCCTATGAAATTCATCCACATTTTTGCAGCTGTTAAGATCCAATTCTTCACCATTGATAAGCACGTTGATGCCAATCCAATTGGGGGCGTTCAATACCTTTGCAAAATATTCTGGGTAACCGTTTTTCCACCATCCAACCTTGGTTTTGTCCGGGTAGTATATACCGGCAATATAGCTCCCTTGAAAAGTGGGGCCGGTGTATTTTTCCTCAAAATTGGCGCGTTGTCCCATAGCACCATTGCCTAGGCTGAATAAGCTCTCAGAAGATTTTACCCTTAGTTTGTCATAACCTTCTTCTATTATGGACCAATCGTTGGGCTTTATATAATCTTGATTCATTATTCTGTAGTATCAGCGTTATTGTAATGGATGGTTATAGTTTGGGTGTATTTTTTGCTCCAAACAATAGGTCCTAATGTACAAATTATTGCTGAGGTCTACTACTCATGTGGTATTAAGAGGCTGTTAAGGAAATTGTTGTCCATTTCCATGAAATTGGAGAAAACAAAATGGGCATCGGAAAGCACCTCGGCCTCGCCGATCCCTATACTGATCATTCCTGCCCTGTTTGCCGCCTGCAATCCGGCAACGGCATCTTCAAAAACTACACATTCATTGGCCGCTATGCCCATTTTTTTAGCCGCTATCAAGAAAACTTCGGGATCTGGTTTTGCCTTGCTAACATGGTTGCCGTCTACTACGACATCAAAGAAATCTAGCAGCTTTACCTTTTTTAAAATTGGGAGGGCATTTTTACTGGCAGAGCCTAGGGCTATAGGCATTTGTTTTGCCTTAAGGTATTGTAAAACCCTTTCTACATCGGGTAAAATTTCAGATTCGTCCATTTTTTCAATTAGGTCCAGATAGTCCTCGTTTTTCTCTGACATCCATGCTTCAAATTGCTCATGGCTGGCCTTTATGCCGCCTATATCCAAAAGTATTTCAAGACATCTTTTGCGACTTACCCCTTTAAACAGTTCGTTTTGTTCCAATGTAAATTCAAATCCCAATTTAGAGGCCAATTTTTTCCATGCCAGATAATGGTATTTGGCAGTATCTACTATTACGCCGTCCAAATCAAAAATAAATCCTTTTTTACTGCTCATGGGTTTTAGTGTTTAAGGGGTAAATTGTTAGGGGACATAAATAGATTAGGGGTCTATATCGTGGTTTTGCTTGTAGTCTAAATTGTATTGTGGGCTAGAGGTAAAGGACTTGTTTTACTATAATCTGATTGTTGTTTAAAATGGCCACAGTGCCTAATTTCCGGTGGACCCGCGTACTATAAGGGTTGGCTCAAGTACTTTTGTGGTGTAGGTTTCCTCCTCGGTATCGTTTTCCACTTTTTCTATGAGCATTTCTGCCGCAATTTTCCCCATGTCTTCCCCGTGTTGTGCAACTGCAGTTAGTCCGGGAGTGGAATACTTGGATAAAAGGCCATCTGTAAAACCTATAAACGAGATGTCTTCAGGGATTTTTATGCCAAGACTTTGGACATACCTCATGCTGTGAATGGCAAATATTTCATTCACACTTAGTACGGCATCTACCTTATTCTTTCTAAAGAAATCCTCTATGCCCTTTTCATCGATCTCCATGGAAGGGAATTTAAGGATAAGGTCCTCGTTAATTTCAATTCCGTTGTCCAATAGGGCTTCCCGGTAGCCGGCACTTCTGTCCCTACTTACGCTAAAATAGTCCTCTGTAGTGATCAGTGCTATTCTTTTTCTTCCTTCCTTTATAAATTTGGTTACGGCATTATAGGCTCCCTTTTTGTCGTCTATTACAACTTTGTCACAATTTATTTCTTCGGTCACCCGGTCAAAAAGCACCAGGGGAATGCCCTGGGCCGTAACCTCTTTTAAGTGGTTAAAGTCGTTTTTTAATTGTGTTCCTGCAGATAGCGCCATGATAAATCCGTCTATGCTGCCGTTGGCGAGCAATTCCGTATTGATAACTTCTTTGTCAAAAGACTCATCGGATACACAGACTATAACATTATAGCCTTTGGCGTTGGCAAATTTCTCGATTCCCCTAAAGACCGTGGTGAAAAAATGATGGACGATATCGGGGATTATTACCCCAATATTCTTGGTGCGTTTGTTCTTTAGGCTAATGGCAATATTGTTGGGCTTGTAATTGTATAATTTAGCAAAGGCCTGTATCTTTTCCTTTGTGTCCCGGCCAATTTCCTCACTATTTTTTAAAGCTTTGGACACTGTGGAAATAGAAACCCCTAATTCGCGGGCTATATGTTTAAGCGTTATTTTTCTTTTCAAGGGTTATTTTTTTTGCAAGGTGAATATACTACTAAAAAAGTAAAACGGGATAGATCTGTAGGTTCTGTGCCGTTTTATGGACGGTAAATACATCTTGGTTGCTGCTTTAGTTTATAGAAGGGTGTTTGTGAGTGCAAATGTTAAAAAAATATAGATTAAAATCAAAATATCATAAGCGGTAAAAAATGTGTATATTTATACATATATGCTATAATTTGTGAGGTATGTGCGTTAATTTGGTATTGTGATATTAACAAAATAAGGTCAAATCATGGTGTACCGAAAACGATTTAGTTGTTTTAAAGGCTTAGATTTAAGCGATACAGCAAAAATTTAACATTTTATTGCATATATTGGCTGTTGATATTTTGGTTTTTTCCAGCTTATCAACTAATTCTAACTCGATTAAAACTAACAGTTTATGAAGATTAACTTACTCAAAAGCTTTTTTCTGTTCGGAACATTTTTATGTTTTGGAATGGTAACGGCACAAGAGGTGTCAGGTACGGTATCTGACGCTACAGGCCCCTTGCCGGGAGCCAGCGTTGTGGTCAAGGGAACTACCACAGGAGCGCAAACCGATTTTGACGGTAATTACACTATAAGTGATGTGGGTCCCAATGCTACCTTGGTTTTTAGCTATATAGGCTATAAGACCCAAGAAGTGGTGGTAGGGAATCAAACTACGATCAATATTACCATGGTGGAAGATGCGGAGACATTGGCCGAAGTGGTTATTATTGGTTATGGTACTACTACGGTAAAGGATGCTACGGGCTCCGTTTCGGCCGTAACCTCTGAAGATTTTAATGGTGGGGTTATTTCCTCCCCGGAACAATTAATACAAGGTAAGTCGGCCGGAGTTCAAATTTCCCAAGGGAGTGGGGAACCAGGATCCGGAGTGGCTATTAGAATTAGGGGAACCTCTTCGGTAAGGTCCAATAATGACCCCCTATTTGTAGTGGACGGTGTTCCATTGCCATCGGGAGGTAGTTCTTCCGAAGGAACAGATATTGGGGTGGGATCCAGTTCCGCCCGGAACCCTTTGAGTTTTTTGAATCCCAATGACATTGAGAGTATGAGTATCCTTAAAGATGCTTCCTCAACCGCCATCTATGGATCCAGAGGGGCTAATGGGGTAGTTATTATTACCACCAAGAGTGGTAAGGGTGGTGCTCAAGGAGGTACTTGGGAGTTTTCTTCCGATCTTAGTTTTTCCTCTCCGGCAGAAGAATTTGATTTGTTGAACAGAAGTGAATTTCTGTCGGCGGTACAGGCCTTTGGGGGAACTGCAACAGATTTGGGCAATGATACGGACTGGCAGTCTCTAGTGACCAGAAACTCTTCTTCCACCAACAACAACTTGGCCTATTCGCAAAACTATGGATCCGGTAACGTTAGGGCAACCTTTAACTATGGCAATCAATTTGGGATTGTTCCAAAATCTTCACAGGAACGTATTACGGGAAGGTTAAACCTTGCCCAAAGGTTGTTCAATGATAAACTTAGATTAGACCTGCAAAGTACCCTCTCTAGGGTTAATGATGAGGCTCCGCCATTAAGTGGTAGTGCAGGATCTACCGGGGATATGTTGGGTTCGGCATATTCTGCCAATCCCACCTGGCCTGCCAACAGTACTTTCAATCCAGGGGATAGGATAAACCCGTTGAATTTATTGGAGAACTGGCAAAGTTTAACGTATACCGACCGATTTCTGATCAATTTTTCGGCCTCATATGATATTGTAGATGATCTTACGGCCAAGATGACCGTTGGTTATGATAAGTCCCAATCTACTAGGGAGGCCTCTTTGGGTAGCAGGTCCTTTAATGTGGGCCGCGGTGCAGGTGGTAACGGTAGGGGTACCATAAACGACCTTGATTTAGAAAATAGGTTGTTGGAATTGACCTTGTCCTACAAAAAAGAGTTCGATAATTCCGTATTGGATGTTCTGGGAGGTTTCTCTTATCAGGATTTTAATACCAAAGGGAGAAATGTTGAAGGTTGGGGTTATTCCACAGCCAATTTAAACACCATGGCCAGGGATTTGACCGATGCGGCCAGCAAGATCGAATCTATGATTGCAGGTTCTTACCAGCAATATGGTTATGCCTCTGGAGGTGATGCCGATCTTTTTGTGAACAGACTTTTTCCAAATCCGGAGACTGAATTTCTGGGAGAAGTAAGTATTCCGGTAAAATCCGTTTTTACCAATACTTTTGATAATACGGACGAGTTACAATCCTTTTTTGCCAGGGCCAATTACAGTATTGCAAGTAAATATTTGTTTACTGCAACGGTCAGGGCCGATGGTTCTTCGCGTTTTGGTGAAAACAACCGTTACGGGATTTTTCCATCTGCAGCCTTTGCTTGGAAGATCAATGAAGAAGACTTTATGGGAGATGCCATGTCTACTTTAAAACTTAGATTGAGCTACGGTATTACTGGTAACCAGGATGGTTTGGGTTATGGTAGGTTCGTAAGAAGGGAGCGATTTTCCACTACGACCAATGGAGATCCAAATATTAGCGATGGTGGAGACGTTAACGTTCCTGGTATTTCCACGGTGGAATTTGCCAACCCCGATTTAAAATGGGAGGAAACCACCCAATATAATGTAGGTCTGGATTTTGGCTTTGCCAATGATCGCTTTAGCGGATCTGTTGATGTGTATCGTAAGGAAACGAGGGATTTGCTGCTCAATATTGAGGCGGCACAGCCTTCCCCGCAACCCACATTTTTTCAAAATCTGGATGCCGTTGTGTTAAACCAAGGAGCTGAATTCTCCCTGAATTACGATATTTTGCAAGGAGAGGATTTTGATTGGACCGCTGGTTTTAACCTGGCCTACAACAAAAATGAAATTACGGATTTCGATGGGGAGATTGCAGCGGGAACAATTCGCGGTGCTGGTCTGTCCAACGCTTTTGCCCAACGCTTGGCCTCAGGACAACCTTTGTATTCCTTTTATTTAAGGGAATTTACAGGTTTCGATGCCAATGGGAACCCTGTACATGAGGGCGGTGTGGATAACCAGCAGTTTGTGGGTAAAAGTGCCCTGCCAGATTTCACAGGAGGTTTCTCTACCTCTGCCAGTTATAAAAACTGGTCGGCTTCCATGTATTTTAATGGGCAATTTGGGAACTATATCTACAACAATACCGCCAACGCCTTTTTTACCGGAGGTGCCATTGGCAGTGGTAATAATGTAACACAGAATGTGGTGGAATTGGCAGGACAGGAAGGTAGATTTGCCGAAGCTTCGGTTTCTACTAGATT